>JANWIK010000092.1 GCA_025449955.1 Gemmatimonadaceae bacterium | reverse complement strand
GCGCCGCGCGTCTCGTCGTGATCGGTCATATCGCGCCTGCCTTCCGCTGCTCGGTGATGTAGTCCGCCGTGCGCCACGCCAATGCGAGAATCGTCCACGTGGGGTTCTTGTCGGCTTGCGACACGAAGGCGCCGCCGTCGGCCACGAACAGGTTCGGCACATCGTGCGCCTGGCAGTGCTCGTTGACCACCGAGTTGCCCGCGTCGTGCCCCATGCGCGTCGTGCCTAACTCGTGGATGATCTGCCCGCCGTTGGCGATGCCGTACCCATGCTCTTTGGTGGGCATGGGCGAGAACACCTCGCCCCCCATCTCGTGCACGATCGCCCGGAACGTCTGCTGCATGTGACGCACCTGGTTGTATTCGTGGTCCGACCATTTCCAGTGGAATCGCAGCACGGGAATCCCCCAGCGGTCCACCGTGATCGGGTCGATCTCGCAGTACGAGTCGGCGTTAGGAATCATCTCGCCGCGCCCGGAGAAGCCGACCGTCGCACCGTAGTAGTGCCGATACTCATCTTTCAGCGCCTTGCCGTATCCGCCCGCGTTCGGATACTTGTGGATGCCGCCCATGAACCCGTAGGACGGCGTGTCCAGTCCGCCCCAGAGCTCGATGTGATAGCCGCGCGGAAAATCCAGCGTGCGGTTGTCGAGCCACCACGGCATGTAGAGATGGTTGCCGCCCACGCCGTCTTCGTTGTGCGGCACGTGATCGACCATCTTCGGGATGTATCCCGCCACGTCCGTGCCCGTCGTGTCGGTGAGATACCGCCCAACGACGCCGCTCGAATTCGCGAGTCCCTGCGGAAACCGCGACGACTTCGAGTTGAGCAGGAGACGGGCGGACTCGCATGCGCTCGCGGCCAGCACCACCGCGCGCGCCTGCACGTGATTCATCGTGCCGGTCTTCTTGTCGACGTACGAGACGCCCGTCGCCATGCCACGCCCATCGGTCGTCACCTCGTACGCCATCGCGCTCGTGACTAACGTCAACTTGCCCGTCGCCTTCGCGGGCGGGATCAACACGCCCGAGCTCGAGAAGTTCGAGTTGGTCTTGCAGCCGCGATTGCACTGGCCGCAGTGATGACAGGCCGGGCGCCCGTTGAGCGGCTGCGTGATGATCGACAGCCGCGCCGGGATGCACGTGATGCGCAGCTTGTCCGCCGCCTGCTTGATCAGCAGCTCGTAGCACCGCGGCGTGGGAGGCGGCTGAAAAATCCCGTCGGGATGGTTGTGTAGTCCTTCGACGCTGCCGAACAGCCCGATCAACCGGTCGACGCGGTCGTAGTACGGTTTGAGATCGTCGTACCGGATCGGCCAGTTTTCGCCTAACCCGTCGAGATCCCGCCGGTGAAAGTCGTCGGGACCGAAGCGCAGCGAGATACGGCCCCAGTGGTTCGTGCGGCCGCCCACCATGCGGGCGCGCCACCAGTCGAACTTCGTCCCGGGCGCCGTGGTGAAGGGCTCGCCATCGATATCCCACCCGCCAATGCAGCCGTCGAACTCGCCGAACGGCCGTTCTTTGGATCCGCGCCCGCGCCGCGGTGATTCGTAGGGCCACTCCATCATCTTCGAGTCGGTGGCGTTGTCCCACGGGCCGCCCGCTTCGAGCATCACCACGTCGGCGCCGGCCTGCGTGAGCGCGTACGCCGACATGCCGCCGCCCGCGCCCGAGCCCACGATGCACACGTCGTATGTCTTGCGTGTTCCTGCAGCCTGCATGGCTCTCCTTGGCTCAGTCGATCGGGCGAATCCAAATGTCGCGGTATCGCACGCGATTGTTGTGGTCCTGCAGCTCGAGCGGCAGGCTGTCGGGCGTCACGTGATAGGGCGGCCGTTCCTTGTTGGCCGTCGGCCCGCTCAACGCCACGTTGTCCTGTACCAGCACGCCGTTGTGGAAGACCGTTAGGCGGGCGGGCGACGTCACTGCTCCGCTCGCATCGAACCGCGGCCGATGGAAGATGATGTCGTACGATTGCCACTGTCCCGGCGGCCGGCTCACGTTGACTAACGGAGGGAACTGTCCATAGACCGCCGCCGCCTGCCCGTCCGGATAAGTGTCGTTGTGGTACGAGTCGAGCACCTGGACCTCGTACAAGCCTTCCAGGAACACGCCGCTGTTTCCGCGCTCCTGGCTCTCGCCGTGGGGCGGAGTCGGTGCCGACCACTCGATGTGCAGTTGGCAGTCGCCGAACGCGCGTGCGGTGGCGATGTTGCCCGTCCCCGGCTCGACCTCGAAGTAGTCACCGTGCACCGCCCAACGCGCCGGACTCCCGTCGTGCTGACGCCACGCCGCAAGCGAGCCGTGATCGAACAGCACGATCGCGTCGGCCGGCGGCGGCACCGGTGCCCGCTCGGGCCCCGGGTCGACGACCGGCGGCCTGGGCCGGTCCATCGAGTGCTGCGGCCAACGCGTGTCCACTTGGCAGCGCGCCCTCGACACGCCGACCACGGTCAGCGACACCGCGAGCGCGACGTACGGAGCGAATCGCATCCTGTTTGGGCGTGGAAGAAGTGAACGCACTGAACGAAGGCCACCTGTTTATACGGTCCTGTCATTCAGGTGACAAGTAGCGTCGCACCCGCACTCGCCTGTTGGCGATTCGGACGCGTCCGCATAAAATCCACGTCCGGAACCCATGCTCATTTCTCTCCTCTCGTTCGCGCTGCTCGCGCAAGCGCCGAACCTCGCCCCCGCCGTGCTGCCCGACAGCACCGTCTACGACGGGCGGTCGCGTCAGCTCGACGTCGCGCCGCCGCGCATCGACACCACCATCGTCGTCGATGGCAACCTCGACGAGGCCGTGTGGCGCCGCGCTGCGATTCTCAAAGGATTCTCCGAATATCGGCCAGTCGACGGATCCGCCGCCACTGACTCCACTGAAGTGCTCGTCTGGTACTCGAGCGACGCGATCTACTTCGGCATCCGCGCCTTCGAGCCCCACGGCAATGTCGTCCGCGCGACGCTCCCCGATCGGGACAACATCGACTCCGACGACAACATCCAGATCCTGCTCGACACGTACTCCGATCACCGCCGCGCCTTCATGTTCGCGGTGAATCCGTTGGGCGTGCAGGAAGATGGTGTCCGCAGCGAAGGGCAAGACGCGGGCGCTGCCGGTGGCGGCTCGGGTCCGAATGCGCGGTTCGATGGCACCATCGATCTCAACCCGGACTTCGTGTGGGAGTCGCGCGGCCACGTCACCCCGTGGGGATACGTGATCGAAGTGCGCATTCCCTTCCGGAGCATCCGCTTTCAGGATCTCGACACGCAAACCTGGGGCATCCAGATCGTCCGCGAGGTCCAACACTCGGGTTACGAAGACACGTGGACGCCCACCGTGCGCGCCAACGCGAGCTTCCTCATCCAGGCAGGCCGCCTCGTTGGGCTCACGCATCTCCACCGCGGACTCGTGATGGACATCATTCCCGAGGCGACCACCAAAGTGGATGGCGATTCGGTGAACGGCGTCTACCGCTATTCCACGACGCCGGCGTTGGGCGGCACCATGTTCTGGGGCGTGACTAACGGACTGGGCTTGAGTGCCACCGCGCACCCCGACTTCTCGCAGGTCGAGGCCGACGTCGCGCAGGTCACGCTCAATCAGCGATTCGCGTTGTTCTTTCCCGAAAAGCGTCCGTTCTTTCTCGAGGGCCTCGAGCAATACGACACGCCCAACCGGCTCATCTACACGCGTGACATCGTGCAGCCCGACGCGGGCGCCAAGCTCACCGGCAAGATCGGCGACCTCAACGTCGCGTACTTGGGCGCCGTCGACCAACGCGACTCGGCCACCGGCAGCGAGCCCGTCTACAACATTCTGCGCTTGCGGCGCGACTTGGGCGCGAGCTCCAATCTCGGGCTCGTGTACACCGATCGCATCGACGGCGGCGACTACAATCGCATGGGCGGCGTCGATGCGCGGTTTCTCTGGCACAAGATCTGGTTCTCGCAGTTCCAGTTCGTCGGCTCCGCCACGCACGACAGTGTAGGCGGACGCAACGGCGCGCTCTGGGATGTCACGCTCGGCGACCGCACCGGCCGCGCGTATGGCAACCACGTCGAGCTGCTCGGCGTGAGCCCGGACTTCGTGGCCGCGAGCGGATTCGTGAACCGCACCAACTTCGTCCGCGCGATGATCTTCAACCGGTACACGGTGTACGGCGCGCCGGGCGCATTCGTCGAACAGGTGTCCTTCTTCCTCAATGCCCAACCGCTCTGGAACTATGCCGACTTCGGCAAGTTCGCCGGAACCTTCGAGGGCGGATACTCCACGTCTGCCTCGGCGACGCTGCGCGGCGGATGGAACGTGGGCGTCAATCTCAACGACAACTTTCAACGATTCGACAGCACGTCGTACCGCGGCTACGGCGTCGTCGCCGGCGCCGACACCAATGCCTTCGCGCTGCCGCACGGCCTGTACTCCCTGTACGGCGAGAGCGTGAGCCTCACGTCGCCTAACCGGAAGGTGATCGTGAACGCCAGCGCCGGCTACGACGACGCCGTGCTGTTCTCCGAGGCGGGCGAGGGCAGGGAAATCACGGGCAGCCTGGACGTCGCGTGGCGGCCCACACCGCTCCTCCGATTTGACGCATCGTGGCTCTACGATCGCCTCACGCGCGTGCGCGACGGGAGCGAGTTCGCGATCACCAACATCCCGCGGCTCCAGGTCGAATATCAGCTCACGCGCTCGATCTTCTTCCGATACATCGGGCAGTACGTGGCACAGCGCCAAGCCGCGCTCGAGGATCCGCGAACCGGCGCGCCGCTGGTGCAGCGCGATTCGACGACCGGCGTCTACTCGGCGCTCGGCGCGTTCTCGTCCAACACGTTCCGGAACGACGTGCTGCTTTCGTACAAGCCGATCCCCGGCACAGTGTTTTTCGCCGGCTATGGCACGTCGCTCAACGAGCCGAACGCGTTCCAGTTCTCGCGCGCGATGTTCCGCACCACCGACGGCGTGTTCGTGAAGGTCAGTTACCTGTTCCGCTTGTAGGAGAAGAGAGGTCGCGCGCCGATCCGCGAGTGTTGCGGCGGCTGCATCGTGTTGCGCAACGTGGCTGCAACCGTGCAACATCCCGTCGTCAGGACTGGCCTAACATCCTGCCTAACAGGGAGTTGGCCATCTGCAGGTTCCGGCACCCGACGTGCTTTGGCGCATGGGCGCGTCTCTTCATCCGGAGCCCCAGATGCGCATCGAACCGCCTGTCATTCGCGCGGCCCTGTTACCCGCCGATCTCGTGCGGCCGAGCATGCTGCATTGCGCGCATCACGACGCTGGGGAGAGGCCCAAGAGCGCTCAGACGGAAGGCGGGTGCCGTGCGAGCGCGTACGGTAGAGCATGGTGCAAATGCATATGCATGGGCGTTTCGCCGCCGCCAATCTGCAAATGCCCACCACGCGCATCTTTCGTTAGGCCAACGACTTGAGTGCGTGACTGAAGAGGCACCGTTCGCGCCTTGTGCGGAGCCAACCGCTCCCCGCTGGAGTTCTGCCATGCGTCGCGCCCCACGTTCGGTCACGTTCCTGTTCTCGGTGGTGTTCGGTGTTAGCACGGCACTTTGCCTGCTTCCCTTACGTTGGGCTGGTGCCCAACAGCCGGCAAATCCAAATATAGGGGGCGGTGACAAGACGCCACCCGTCGTGATCATTACACCAGCGACAGGCACAGACACCGTAGTCAGGTTACCCGTCTCGATCACCTGGTGTGACAACGTAAGCCTCGACGCCGGATCGAAGCATGTGTTCATGGACGGTATCGACGTGAGCGCAAGCTTCAGCTATCAAACAATCACCCAAGTTGGCTGCGGTGCCGCCGCGGTTTCCAACGGCACAGTAAATCTGCGGCCCGGAACGTCCGACACACTGAAAGCCAGCATCGTGGACAATGCTCTCAACCTCGGCACGAGCAGCGTAGTCTACACATATTCGTCACCGCCAGCGCCGGCTCTCACCCCAGTCTATTCCGTAGAAGTGACGCCGGACAGTGACTTCGACGTCGTTGCTCCGGGAAGCAATTCCGGCGTCGCGTTTTTCATCCGGAACACGGGCACCGACACCACTACGTTCGCAGATTCGGCTAAGTGCACATCGACTGTTGGAACGATGTTTCCGTCCGGTTGCTCGGTCTTGCCCGCCTCGGTTCGTGTTGCTCCAAATGCTGTCGACACCGTAATCGCGTTCTGGACAGCGGGTGAGTCCGGAGCTCAGGGCCGTGTCCGACTGAAGGCGTCCCAAACGACTCCAACGGGGGTGGCAACAGATACTGGCTGGGCGATCGTCGCATCTCATTCGCTGAGCGCCCGGGCTCCGGTCGTCGACGTGGCCGCCGAGAATCCAGGTACTACGATTCGGCGTGATCTCTGCCTAACAATCGACGCCGGCGAGAACGCCGCGTCCGAATGTGGGGACCTGCGAATCGATCATCCACTGCCGAGTGTACGGACGATGAACGCGCCGCACACGCCGGTGCTGCTTTACAATAGCCAGTTGGCCCATCCCCATCCGGTCATCGCGGCCACCGTAACTCTGAGTGATTCCACGCTGCCGCCGGATACAATGCTTTCGATTCTCACGGTAAACGGCGTGGCTCGAGACACCGTGCGGTGGAAGGGGACCGACTTCGCAGCTGGCACCAGTCGGCGGATCGTCTTGGGCTACGACGCGATAGCCGATTCGAGCAAGGTCGCCAGCTATACGGTGACAGTCACCGGCATCTATAACTCTCCATCTGCGCGCTATACCGCTACGCCGGTATCCGGGACGTTGCTTGTGATCAATCGCGCGTCCAGTCCGTTTGGCGCGGGATGGTGGTTAGCTGGCCTCGAGCAGCTCTTCTTTCCGCCTGGAGACTCTACGATCCTTTGGATCGGCGGCGACGGGAGCGCGACGCTGTACAGCAAGAGCACCGTTGGCAACACGTGGACCGGGCCTAACGTTGACCGGCCGGATACGCTCAAGTGGGACGGCACCAACTACGTTAGGTACCTCCGACACGGCCTGCAGGTCAAGTTCAACAGCGCCGGTCAACATGTCGCGACCGTGAATCGCCTCAAGCATGTCACTACGTTCACGTACACCGGGTCGTTGCTAACGAGTATTCGCTTGCCGGCGCCGACAGGCGGCGCGACGATTTCCTACGCCCTAGCGTACAGCACTGGTCGATTGCAAACGGTAACATCACCCGGGCCGCATACCACGAGCCGTACAAGCACGGTGTACATGTCGAAGGCGAAGATTGACTCGATCTTCGATCCGGACTTGACCGAGACAACAGGCTACAAGATTCGCTTTGGCTACACCGGCAGCGACTCCACGCGGATTACGTCCCGCTCCAACGAGCGGCGCATTCCGACGTTTTTTTTCTATGATGTCGCCTCGAAGTTTACGCGTGACAGCCTTGCCGTTAGCCATGCAGCCAGCATCGTCGATCGCTTCCGCAATGCCGACTCGTTAGGCCTGGCGAGCGCGCCGACGGCGGTGAATCCGGATTCTGCGTATGCACGAATCAACGGCCCGCGCAAAGACACGACGATAGCGACTTTCTGGCTCGACCGATTCGGCGCACCGCGCAAGATCATGAATGCGGTACGCGCAACGACAGTGTTGTCGCGCACTGATGGCCGGTGGCCGGCCGCAGTGACACGGGTGCAGTACGCAAATGGGCGCGTTCTTCTCGCAGCCTACAACACGCGTGGCACTGAGGACTCGCTCGTCGACTCGTCCACCATCGTGAGCGGCAAGGTTGCCACGACGAAGTTCAAGTGGGACAATCGGTGGGATTTCACGGACACGATCATTGCGCCCGCGGGCGAGACAACCGCGATGCTCTACGACACGGTTGGCAATCGCCAGTGGCAGCAGATCGGACCGAGCTCGACGCGGCGTGTCACGTTCACGTACGACCCGTCCACGTTTCTTCTCCGCACAGTCAAAGCCCCGCTCACATCGGGTCCCGACTCGGTGGCGTACGACGGTCAGTTAGGCAATTTGTCTCATACGGCGACACCATACCGCTACGCCACGAACTCGTACGCCGATGGAGTAGGCCGCGACACACTCGTGAAGACGCAAGTCGATTCCGGCGGCCTCAAGTGGTTGTGGCAGCGGTACACATATGACGATGCGGATCGACAGCTGACTGCAAGCACGTCTGGTGGCAGCACAGGTCTGGAGGAGGGGAATAGGCAGATCGAAGGCCAGGTGGACTCTACCACCGTCACCGTCACGAATGCCTACGACTCTGCCGGCAACCTTCTGTCCGTGACACGGCAGACCGTACCAGACTCGAACAAGATCGGCACGGTCACCACGAGCTGGACATACGACGAAGCTAACCGTCACACGAAAGAGATCGCACCGGACGGGAAGGGCGACAGCATGGCGTACGACGCGGCAGGCAATGTCGTGAGCTGGACCACTCGGCGCGGCGGGGCGCCGATTGTCACCACGTACGATGCGCTCAATCGACGGTTGCAGCACTTCGTACCGCCCGTGTTCTATCCAGAGACAACCTTCGTCGATTCTGTCGCGCCCGCACCGTTCGCGGTGATGTATCCGGATACCGGATATACCCACAGCCTCGGTTTCGCGCTTCCAGGCGACTGGGCGACGTACACGTACGACATCGAGGGAAATCTGACCGGCGCAGTCAACGGCGATGCGATAGTCCGTCGAACCTATAACACGAACGGCACGCTACGTACGGACTCGCTACGCATTCGCACGTATGCCGATTTGGCCGATGGCGGCGATACCACCTCGCATCGCTACGGCCAGACCTTCGGCTACGACATCGAAGGCCGGCGTCTTTGGATGCATGTCGACTCCATCTTGGCGCCTCGCGTGAGCGGCGTGGTCAAAGACACTATTCACTACGCGTATGACTCAGTCATCGGTTCGCTGGCGACGGTGACCGACGTGATGGGCTCGACGTGGCGCTATGCCTATGACGCGGGCGGGCGCATCGACAGCACCTTCTTCCCAGGATCTGGATTAGAGGTCCAGACCTTTGATGGCGAAGGCCGTGACTCGACGCGGGTCGACCGGCTCACGAGCGTCCTCGACACGATCAACGATGATCTCGTGTTCCATGATGCGCGTGATCACATTATCCACGTGCGCACACCGTTCGACACGACAGTGTTCCGCTATACTCCGTTAGGCGCCGTCGCTGTCACCGCAGAGCAGAATCAGGACGGCGGGCATGAAAACCAGCAGTTTAACATGGATGGCCTCGGGAACATGTTCCAGGAGCTCTCCGACTTCTTTCAGTTTGGGTCGCTCCACACGTACCTGTATGAACCGCACACGGGGCGGCTGCGCGGCATTCTCGCTCCGTCCCCGGGTATGCAAGCAGTGTTCGACACGAGCACCTACGATCCAGCGGGGAATCGCCATTGGCAAGTGAAGTACGACTTTTTCGCCCCGGGCTGGTCGAGTCAGGCGCCATACGCGCAGGAGTTCTCGTTCAACTACTACAGTGCCGACAACACCCTTCGCGTGGTCGATCGCAACGAATGCTACCTCCAGCCGAATGCCGCCAATTGCACGCCGAATCCCTCGGGCAACTTCGCCGGCGCCTACGAAGAGTATCGGTACGACGCGTTAGGACGACGCATCCTGGTCCGGACGCGGCGGGATCACTGGTGTCTGATCACCACTGGGTGCTATCACACGATGACGCGCACCATTTGGGACGGTGACCAGGTCTTGTTCGAGGTCCGCGTGCCCGCCTGGTCGTCGGTCAGTGCTGACACCCTCGAGGCTGATACGACGTTTATCGGCGGCCAGACTAGCGCGTACGGCCCCTACGGGCGCGTGCTCTATACGCATGGCCTCGGCCTCGATTCGCCGCTAGGCGTAGTGCGCCTCGGGTATTCGTTCGGTGACGGCGCGACGAATTGGAATGGGCCGCAGGACTTGGTTCTCTATCGAAACTGGCGCGGGATTCCAAATGCAGGCACCTGGACGGACGGTACCACGAGCGCGCATTGCTCGAGCATTGACCCTTCGCTGTGCGTGCTGATTCGCTATCCGGCGACATCGACGACGACATTCTTCGAAGCAGCGAGCACGCAGCCGGACTCCGGCTGGTTCGGCACGCTCACAACGCAGGATCCCGACGGGTCGGGTGAGTTGTACAAGCGTAATCGGTACTATGATCCAACGCAGGGAAGGTTTACACAGGAAGACCCGATCGGCCTAGCTGGGGGGCTTAACGCGTACGGATTCGCTAACGGAGATCCTATCACGTATTCTGATCCCTTCGGTTTGTGCGGTGAGAAAGGGGGCCAACCGTGCCCGGTTCTCTTCGGAGGGTGCCCGGCAATATCCGATGCCTGTGACTCAGCGCCGCTGGGGCAACTTGGCGTGGATCATCCGAAACTCGCTATCGCCGGGGGCCTGACTCTTGTTGGCGCGTCTTTCGGGGAGGCGATAGCGGACGCTGTTGAGCTAGGTGCTGGGCTCTATAAGACGGTTCGAAAAGCTTTTGAGAGCCACTCGGCACCGCTAGCAAGCAACATAACCAAGAAGATCTCTCGGCAGTTGGGCCGGCGGGGCTGGTCAGCTGGCGACATTGATCAAACGGTCAATTCGCCATTTACAACCAGACCGTCGATAAACAGGGCGACTGGAAATCGTGCCACGGCGTTCTACCGCGAGGACGGCTCCTATGTCGTGCGTGACGATGGAACCGGTGATATCGTTCAGATCAGCGACCGCAAGTCGCCCTCAAGTTGGAAGCCTGATCGAGACGTACAGAACCCTTACCGCCCATAGAGGACGTTAAGATGTCGAAGCTTGAAGACGCGTTTCGGCCAAAGGGGATCGTACGTGGTGAAACACTGCTCCTTCGACCGACCGACGCCCGAGACATGGTGCGGCGGGCTCACTATGATGGTGTGAAGGTACTGGGCATCGACGGGTTTTTCATATCTCCTAACGCCACCGAGCCATCAATGGCAAACAGTATCGACTTCACTACTGCCACTCTGATGGATAAGGATCCATGGGAGATGGCCGATGATTTCCTTGCGTCACGGATGCACTCAAGTCTTTACTTTGAGGTAGTGGTCGACCAGGGCGAGGTGTCCTTCTAAACGAGAGGGCGGCTAGATTCTGGCACGGGTGGTTATGTGGGTCCCGGTGGCGGCAAGATCAGATATGACCCCTTTTTCGCCTGCAGAGAAACGCTGGTGATAGTGAGGTAAGCGCTGAGCCAGTTGAGCGGGATCATCGTAGTCGCCAGCCCTGATGCGCCACCTACCAAGTACACGTGGAGCAGAACGGAATCGTGCGCCGCGTCCATAGACGCGGCGCCCGATCTGTGTTTCTTCCCCGCCGCCTAACAACCCGGCAACACACCCTCGCCCGTCATGCAACCCGCTCGCGCTTGAGCTCCTCCGCCGTCCGCCCCCGCCGAATCGCCATCACCGCCCGATCCCGGGAGCTGCCTGACTCGCTTCCTCATCACGCCCAACATCCCGGCGATCTGATTCAGCGTCATCGGCTCCCCACCGTCGCGACCGAAATACAGGATGAGCACCCGACGGTCCCGCGGCGGCAACGTCTCCAACGCCCGCATGAGCAGCGTGCGCCGAGACTCCTCCTCGATCCGGCCCGGCAACGCATCCTCTTTGGCATCCTCCGCCGACAGAATGCTCGCCAACGTCCGCCCGACCCCGCTCGCCGTTCCTCTCGCCTAACGGCTCGTCGGCCGAACGCTCCGGCTGCGTGAGCCCTTGCAAATCCTTCACCATCGCCGGCGACAACTGCGCCACGAAACGCCAGCTCGTCCACCGCCGGCGCTCGGCCTAACGCAGATTCTCGAGCCGTGCGCGACCGCGCGATCTGCGTCAGATCGCTCGCCCGGTTGGCCGGAAACGCCAAGTGGGCAGAATGCGGTCTAAGGTCTCACTCGCCCCTGTCGCCCGGCGGGCGGCGGTCCGTTAGGCGGTGGCGCACCCAGTACGCCGCCCCGACCGCGAGATCGTAGTAGTGCCGGACCACGCGGCTCGGGAAGCGCGGTGCGCGCAGGTCCTGCATCAGGGCGCGGGCGTGCCAGCGCACGTCCTGCTCGATGCGCGGCAGAATGCCGCGGTCGCGCTGCATGAGATACTTGCAGAAGAGGGCGCCCCGGGCCACGGTGTACGCCCGCTTGAGCGCGCGTGCCTGCGCGTCGGTCCGCCGTCCGTGGTTGTGATAGACCAGGGCGTCCGGCGAGTACTCGATGCGCAGTCCCGCGCGCAGCGCGCGGTACACGAAGTCCACGTCTTCGCCCGCGCCGGCCCCCGTGCCACCGCCTAACGCAACGTCGAACGGGCCCGCCGCGGCGAGCGCCGACCGCCGGAACGCCATGTTGCACCCGATGATGCTGTCCACCTTGAATGCGCTCGTGATCTCGTCGCGCTCGCGCGACGTGCGCGTCGTCGTCGGCTGATCGCGCTCGTCGAACAGCTCCACGCGTCCGCCTAACACGCTGAGCGACGGCGCGCGCGCGAACTCGTCGCGTATCGCGGCTAGCCACTGCGGGTCCGGGAGGCAATCGTCGTCGGTAAAGAGCAGCAGATCGCCGGTCGCGGCCGCGAGTCCGGTGTTGCGCGCACGCGAGAGGCCGGGTGTGTGCTCGTTCACCACCCGCATCGGCAGCCTCCGCGGCAGCGAGGCCAGCAACGCCGCGGTGCCATCGGTCGACTCGTTGTCGACGATGATCAGCTCCCACCGCACGCCGGCCGGCACGACCAACTGCTCCAGCCGCTCGAGCAAACGCGCCAGCGCGTCGCTGCGATTGCGCGTGCACACGATCACGCTGACGTCCACCGCCGTCGCGGCCGGTGCGGTCACGACGTCCACTGTTCCACCGTCCGCACCGCGTCCGCCGCGCTGTCGGCCCACCGCACGATCGGCGCCTCATGCGTCCACGTGTCGTAGAACGACCGCACCTTCCCGTAACTATTGTCGAGCACCGCGTGCGGGATGCCGAGCAGTAGACTGAGGATGTGCCCGTGCAGCCGGTCGGTGATCACGGTGGTGCCGGCCGCGAGCATGGCGCACCCGGCCTGCACGCGGCGGCGCGAGGCGATCGCGCCCAATCGCATCAGCGGGCCGTGCGCGTAGGGCTCGAGCCGCGGGTGCGCCGATGTCAACGCGTGGCCCATGCGCTCCATCCGCGACAACGGCGACGGCGGCTCGAGCGCCCAGTCGAACGTCGCGTGACTGCCCGCGTTCGCGTTGGGCGCCGCCTCGCGATCGCGGCGCGCCAGCCAGACAACCGGCGCGCTGGCCGCGACGGGCCGCGCGAGCGGGCCTAACGCAAAGGCGAGGTCTGGACAGAGCGCGGTCGGCGCATCGAATGCGCCGCGCGCCGCGCTCAAGCTTCGGGCGTCGCGCAGCAGGATCGTCAGCCGCCGGTGCGCGCCGAACGCTGTACGGGCGCGGGCGAGCGCGGCCGGATCGGCGAAGTGCAGCGATTGGGGCAGCTGGATGACCTGTGTATCCGGGAAATCGGCGAGCACGCGCTCGCGCAGCTGCTGGTGCAGCGGCCACAGATCGCCCAGGTTGCCGCCTCCCGCGAGCAAGATCGCGCCGTCGCCTAACTGTTGGGCCAGCGTGTCCCGCGCGTACGTTTCGATGCTGCACGCGTAGCAGACCTCGATGCCGGCACGGCGCAGCACGGCGAGCGTCCCCAGGTGGATCGCGCTGTCGCCCACGTTCTGGTGCGTCGGGACATCCAGCAGCGCCACGCGCGACACGCCCGCCAGGAGCGGCTCGAGCGCGCGGT
>JANWIK010000091.1 GCA_025449955.1 Gemmatimonadaceae bacterium | reverse complement strand
GCGCGATACACCGCCTAACTGAACCGTCACCCGGTCGCCGTCGAGGTCGCCCGCCACGAGCGTCGACCGTCCGATGAACGCCGCAACGTCGCGGTTCGCCGGCCGATCGTACAACGTCTCGGCGGTGCCCACTTGCAGCAAACGTCCGGCAGAGAGGAGTGCGATGCGATCGGCGACCGCGAACGCGTCCTCCTGGTCGTGCGTCACGAACAGCGCGGTCACGCCGAGGCGACGCAGCGTCGCGCGCAATTCTTCGCGCGTGCTCCGGCGCAGCGTCGGATCGAGATTCGACAGGGGCTCGTCGAGCAGCAGCACCGGCGGCTCGATGACTAACGCGCGGGCCAACGCCACCCGCTGCTGCTCCCCGCCCGACAACGATTGGATGGGCCGTCCGTCCGCGCCGGCGAGACCCACTCCGGCCAGCGCCTGTGCGGCGCGCGCCGTCCGCTCGTGACGCGCCACGCCGCGGGCCTCGAGGCCGAACGCGACGTTCTGCCCAACGGTGAGGTGGGGGAACAGGGCGTAGTGCTGAAACACCATCCCGAAGTTGCGGCGCTGCGGCGGGAGGGCGGTAATGTCACGCCCGTCGAGGACCACCGCGCCGGAATCCGGCGTTTCGTATCCAGCGACCATGCGCAGCGTAGTCGTCTTGCCTGATCCGCTCGCGCCGATCAACGCGACCAATTCGCCGGCTGCGATCTCGAGCGACACCGCGTCCACAGCCGCACGCGCTCCCCCGAATCGGCGCGTGAGCCGGTCGAGGCCGAGATGCGGCGTCGTGCCGCTCACCGCGCGCTGTTCCGGATGTGCGAGTCCCAGTACTGCATCCACTCATCGAGATGCTGCTCGAGCATCGCGCGATCGAGCGGCATCGGTTTGATCTGCGCGCGCGCATCGCGGATCCAGCGCGGCAGTGAATCGTTCGGAATGTCCGTGCGCACCGGGATGCGGTAGAAGCGATCGGCCGCATCCACCAACGCGCGCTCGGATGTGACGAACTCGTAGTATTCGCGCGCCAGCGCCTCGTGCTTGGTGCCTTTCACCACCGCGATGGCGTCGACCAACAACGGCGTGCCGCTCGCCGGGATCGTGTACTTGACCGGGATGTGATAGCGATCGCGCAGCATCGCGAGATCCGGCATGTCGAACAATGTGATCAGCCCTTCCTGGCGCCCGAGCTTCTGATAGAGGATGGTCGGATTGAGTGTGTACTCCTTCGTTTGGGCGTCGAGGCGTTTGAGCCAATCGTAGCCCTGGTTAGGCGAGCCCGTCTCGCGGATGCTGCGCAAAATGATGCCGCCGAATATCGCGCGCATGCTGCCCGATGCGATCGGGTCCCGGATCAGCACCTTCCCCTTCCACTTGGGATCGAGCACGTCATCCCAGTCTTTGGGCGCCGCCGAATCGCTCACGGCCTGGCTGTTGTACCCGATGACTTCAGGCGTGAGATACGTGCCGTACCAATAGTCGTGCGGATCGTGGCTGTCGGCCGGCACGGCTGCGGCCCACGACGGGCGATATGGGGTGAGCAGTCCCTCCTGACCCGCGCGCTCGAAGGTTTCTTCCGGCGCACCGAACCAGACGTCCGCTTGCGGATTGGCCTTCTCGCTGCGCAGCCGGTCGATGATGTCCTGCGATCCCATATCGACGGACTGCACATCGACATCCGGATGGGCCGCCTCGAATCCCTTCTCGTAGAAAGAGAGGAGGTCGTTGCCGTGCGGCGAGTACACGGTCAACACCGTGCGATGCGGTCCGCGTTGACATGCCGACAGACCGACCAGGACCGACGCCGCGAGCGCGGCGGTGACCCGTGCAACGCGCTGCCGCGCCGCCGGCATCACCGCGGGTGCTGGGCGCCGTCCGCGGCGCCGACCGCGCGCGGTGCTTGTCCCACGCCTAACAGATTGAGAAAGAGGCGCGACGCGCCAGGATTCCCCGCCGGCAGTTGGCGAAACAACGACAACGTGGTGTACACGTACGTGCCGGCGCCAAGCCGCGTCTCGAGAATCGCACCCGAATTCGGCGGCTCGTCGGGATCGTTCATCGAGATCGGGGTGGTGTAGTGCGAATCGATGGGCATCGACGGCATGTACAGCGACCGCTCCTGCACCCATCCGCTCCAATCGTCGTCGGAGAGCTTGTTGGGCCAGGTCAGCACCGGATCGTGAGGCACGAGAATCCGCACCGGTGCGTTCTCATCGGTCACGCGCGCCGCGGGTCGCCCGAGCGAAATGGGATACGGCAACCGGCCCGGTGCCGTCATTTCGTACTGCCCGTATTGGACGACGAGCGTGCCGCCATGCCGCACCCAGTCGAGCAGCCGCGCATTCGCGGCCGCGAGCTCCGGATGTGCTTCGTACGCCCGTGTGCCGATCACCACCGTCGTGTACTGCGACAAATCGACGGCGGCCAATCGCGCCGGATCGAGCACGGTGAGCGGAACGCCTAACTCCTGCAACATGGGTGCGACGTTATCTCCCACACCGCGCACGTACGCGACGTCGAGATGCGGCGGCAACGCGGCATCGACCGCATTGACCGTGAGCGACGCCGGCCGGTAGAGCTTCTGCGGACGAATGTGCGAGTACTCGATCGGGACGTAGCCGATCGCGTACGTCGCCGAGCCACTCCGCGCCGCGGCCGCAATCTCGTGCTGCCCCGGCGACAACTCACCCGTGATCTGAAACGACACCGTCGCCGACGCCTCGAATCCGCTCAGGTGTGCGGTTCGTGAGCTCGAGTCGGCGTGCAGTCCGCTCGGCAATGTGAGTGAGACTTCGACGTCGCGTGGGTCCGTGACGCCCGACGTGAGGTGCACCTGCACCGACCGATTGATCGGTGTGCTTGCACGTGCCAGTTCCACCGTGCGATCGAGCGTCACGGCGACAGCCGGCACCACCATCAGTGGTCGCGCGATTTCACCGCGCACCGGGTCGGCGTACCGCCGGAGGACGGGCACGTCGGTCGCGATGCGGCCGCCGTCTAACGCAACGCGAACGTGAATGCCGGCATCGCGCACATCGTCGGAACGTCCATCGATCGGCACGCTGAACATGTCGCCGCGGCGCGGCGTCGCCAGCCACCACGGCTGCGAGAGCGAATCGCCATGGACGTACACGGTGTCCGTGTGCGCGCTGTCCGGTGCGATCGCGACGTCGCCGCCCGCGGGCGTCGAGCCTGCTCCACCGTGTACCGCGCCGGTCGAGGACACCGACTGCATCGCCACCGCCCCGGCGCCGCGATTGTACACCGTGACTTCGACGGGAATCGAATCCCCGAGCGCCACCGCATCGCGCTGGACGGTTGCCTCGATGGCGATACCGCGCGCCGTGAGCAGCGCGCGCGTGACGCGTTGCAGTCCGTCGGCCACCGACTCGCGCGCGTCTCCGCTCATCGATTGCGGCGCGGCCTCGGCATCCGCCAAAAGTTGGGCGAGGGCCGCATGGGCTTTCTCGAGCGCCGGCACCCCGGTGGATGGGTTGTACAAACTCAGCGACCGCCGCGCATCGGCGGTCGCGGCAACGAGCCGTTCGACGGCGGCCTTGTCGGCCGGGCGTGTGACTAACGGAAGCAGTCGCCGCCAGGTCGTGTCGATGCCATCGAAGATCGAGCGTTCGCGCTTGGCATCGGCCGGCGCGCCTTGCGCGCGCGATGCCTCTCGCTCGAGCGAGCCCGTCTGCGAGCCGAGTCGCGCGACGACGCCGAATCCTTGCGACTTGTGCTGCGAGCGGCTTTCCGCCGCGATCTCGGCGTACGACTTGCCCAACACGGGATCGAGTCCGCCCGCGTTGTACGTGAACGTGGCCCCTTCGCCGTTGAAGTACGACCGCGCCCGATAGAACTTGGCCGTCGCCCACGCACCGTATCCCGCTGTCGCCGCACGCGGGAACCGCACCGTGTCGAGGGCCGCGTCGTATGCTTCGCGGGCCACGATGCCTGACACCTGATGTTGGCCGTGTCCGTCGCGCGGCGTGCCCGAGAACACCGACACGATCACCTGCGGCCGGAACGCGCGCACGACCGTCACCACGTCCTTCAGCACGGAGTCGTGGGGCCAGTGCTGGAACGACTCGGCGCTCGTTTTCGAGAAGCCGAAGTCGTATGCCCGTGTGAAGTATTGGTGCGCACCGTCGATGCGGCGTGCGGCCAACAGCTCTTCGGTGCGGATCACGCCTAACGCATCGCCCAGCTCGTCGCCAATGAGATTCTGGCCGCCGTCCCCGCGCGTGAGCGAGAGGTACGCGACGTCGACGTGGTGGCCCCGCGTGAGCCACGTGATGAGGCGCGTGTCTTCGTCATCGGGGTGGGCGCCGATCACGAGGACCCGCACCGTGACCGGCAACCCTTCGACGAGTTGGCCCAACGCGGCAGCGCCGCGATCCTGCGCCGGCAGCGGGTGTAGCGCACCGGCGGCGGTCAGCGAAAGAGCGACGATGGCGTGGCGAAAGTGCATAGGGTCCAAGGCACTGTGTGAGATCCAAGACCGCCGCCACGGCGCGGCAATTCCGCACCGCCGTCTAACTGACCCCCGCGGGCTCAGCCCCGCGCCGCTCCCGCCGCGTGGGCAGCGTCGGACAGGGCGAGTGCGTCGGCAACGATCTTCGTCTGTTGTTCCGTGTGCGAAGTCGCGTACCCCTCTGCCGGGCTAGCGCGCTCCGGACGACCAATGTACCGAATCGGCAGCGTGTTCCCGACCGCTGCCCGCAACCGCGGCGCAACGAACGACCAGGCACCCATGTTCTTTGGCTCCTCTTGCGCCCACACCACTTCCTCGAGCGCCGGGTACCGATCGATCACGCGTGCGATCGCCTCGTGCGGCCACGGATAGAGCTCCTCCACCCGGACCAACGCGATGCTTTGGTTCTTCTCGGCGGAAGCAGCCAGATCATAGTAGAGCTTGCCGGTGCAGAGTACCATGCGCCGAACGAGCTCGCTTGCTTGTGAGGCCGTCGCGTCATCGATGACCGGCTTGAACGCTCCCGACGACAACTCCGAGAGATGCGACGCGGCTTGCGGCAACCGTAACAAACTCTTCGGCTGCATGAGCACGAGCGGTCGTCGATCGCTTGCCAGCGCCTGGCGACGCAACACATGGAAGTACTGCGCGGGCGTCGACGGATACGCGACGCGGAGATTGTTTTCAGCCGCGAGCTGCAGAAATCGCTCGAGGCGCGCGCTCGAATGCTCCGGACCGCCGCCTTCGTAGCCGTGGGGCAGCAACAATACGACGCCGGAGTCCTGCCCCCACTTCGCGCGATCCGACGCGATGAACTGATCGATGATCGGCTGCGCGACGTTCGCAAAGTCGCCATACTGCGCTTCCCACATCACCAATGTCTGGGGCGACGCAACGCTGTAACCGTACTCGAACGCGAGCACCGCCATCTCGGACAGCGGCGAGTTGTAGACCTCGAAGCGACCCTCGGCGCCGGGAATGTGCTGCAGCGGCGCGTACGCTGTGCCGCGCTCGTAGTCGTGCAACACAGCTTGGCGGTGCGAGAACGTCCCGCGCTCGCTGTCCTGTCCGGTGAGCCGGACCGACACGCCCTGCATGAGCAGCGAGCCTAACGCGAGCGCTTCCGCGTGCCCCCAGTCGATGCCGCCGGCATCGCCTAACGCAGCACGCCGGCGCTCGAGGAGCTTGGCGAGCTTGGGCAGGGGCTTGAAGTCCGATGGCCACGCAAGCAAGCGGTCGTTCACGCCACGGAGCCGATCGGCGCGCACGCTCGTCTCGATCGACGCCAGGTCCGGCGCGGCGGCGTGGTGGCCGTTCCCGTTCTCGGTCGGCGCAGGCGCCGCCTTCACCTGCGTGAGCACACGATCGAAGGCCGCGTGCACCTGCGCGTCGAGCGCTTTCACCTCGTCGTCGGAGAGCAGACCCTCGCGAACCAGACGCGCGGCCCACACCTCGCGCGGTGTCGGATGCGATCGGATGGCCGCATAGAGCAGCGGCTGCGTGAATGCCGGCTCGTCCGTCTCGTTGTGCCCGTGGCGACGGTAGCCCACGAGGTCGATCAGAAAGTCCTTTCCAAACCGCGCGCGATAGGCGAGGCCTAACCACACGGAGGCCACGCATGCCTCGGCGTCGTCGCCATTCACGTGCACGATCGGCACCTCGAAGCCCTTCGCCAAATCGCTGGCGTAGTAGGTGGAGCGACCGTCGCGCGGATCCGTCGTGAAGCCGACTTGGTTGTTCGAGATGATATGCAGCGTGCCGCCGGTCCGATATCCGCGCAAAGCCGAGAGGTTGAATGTCTCGGCGACGATCCCCTCGCCGGGGAACGCCGCGTCTCCGTGTACGAGCACCGGCAGCACGCTCGCCTCGTCGCGCGACGCATCCGGCTCCGTCTCCGCAGAACGCGACTGTTGAAGGGCGCGCGCCACGCCCTCGACTACCGGATTCACCATCTCGAGGTGGCTCGGGTTAGGCAACAGCACCACGTGTACCGATTCGCCCGTCGTCAGCTTGCGCACGGTGCGGGCGCCAAGATGGTACTTCACGTCGCCGGTGTCGTTCGGCGTGGACGTGCTCGCGTGTTTGCCCTCGAAATCCTCGAAGATCGCCGCAACCGGTTTGTCCAACACATGCGTGAGCACATTGATCCGGCCGCGGTGTGCCATGCCGATCACGACTTCCCGCGCACCGGCACGCGCCGCCCCGTCGATCGCGCCGTCGAGCATCGGCACCAGCGCGTCCGTACCTTCGATCGAGAAGCGCTTGTAGCCTTGGTACGCGAATCCGAGGAAGCGCTCGAGACCATCCACTTCCGTTAGGCGCCGCAACACGGCCTTCTTCTCATCGGCGCCGAGCGCGCGGCGCATCTCGCCGCCCTCGATCACGCGCCTGAACCATTCGCGCTCCGCCTCTTCCTCGATGTGCTCGACCTCGAACCCGATCGTCGCCGAATAGGTGCGGCGAAGTCGCGCCACGGCATCGGCCGCGGTCGCGTCATCCGCGAAGCCGAGGGCCGCGCCAGGTATGGTCTCGAGATCCGCATTCGTGATGCCGTGAAACTCGGGCTTGAGCTCGGCGGCGCTCAGTGGCGGGCTGCCGAGAGGGTCGAGTTGGACATCCAGATGTCCGTACTGCCGGATCGCCTGAATGAGGCCAGCGGCTCCGGCCACCTTGCGGAGGTACGCCGCGTCTGCCGGTCGGGAAGCGGTGGCCGCGCCGTCGGCGATGCTCTGGGCGACTGCGAAGAATTGCCGCCACGACGAATCAACCGAGGCTGGATCGCGAAGGAACGACTCGTACAGCCCGGCGATGTAGCCGTCGTTGAACGCGCTCGTAATCGGGAGAGAACTCATGGAGCCGAAATGTATAGGAGGGAAACGTCGGGCGGGATAACCGGAAGCCGATGCGAAATGTGCAGGGTCTATCGCCACCGAGAGTACTTCGATCCGCCTCGCAACGTTGTGATCTCGAGGGTGGCGTAGCGGCCTTTACCTTGGCCACAATCTGATCGTCAAGGCGACATAGGGCTGTTTTAGCGGTACGGCCTGGCAGCGCGGCATAGCGGCGTTTGCCGAGTTACGAAGGCGCAGAGATCGGGGGCGGTGGCGCACGGAGTGAGTTAGCCGTTGCAATTCACAATGCAGGTTGCAATTCGCTACCGCAAACTCATTCACAAAGCTTCGATTACACCTCTCAAGTCGTTGTCGCACAACAGCTTAGTGGAATAGTCGAAGTTGGCACCTACCCTGCTCTACTCCTGGCCGAACCCACGCTGTCACCGAATCGCGAGGTAGCTCGCGAACAACTGATCCCGGAGGATCACTCTCATGCGTTTCAACGGAAAGAAGGGCTTCACGCTGATCGAGCTGCTGATCGTGGTGGTCATCATCGGCATCCTCGCGGCGATCGCGATTCCGAAGTTCGCGAGCACGAAAGAGAAGGCGTATATCGCGTCGATGAAGTCGGACCTCAAGAACCTGGCGACGTCCGAAGAGGCGTACTACTCGGATAAGAACACCTACTCGACCGACACGACCGCGTTGAACTTCAATACGTCGACCGGCAACGCGTTGGTGATCAACACGGGTACCACGACTGGCTGGAGCGCCACGATCACGAACACGCGCGTCACCAGCATCACGAGCTGCAAGATTGGCTCGGGCTCGGACACCACCGGTATCGGTGTCGACGGCGTGGTGATCTGCCAGTAAGGCTTGCTTCTCTGCACGGCGAGGACGGGCCAGGCGAAAGCCTGGCCCGTTTTCTTTTCGTCGACCTCGAGCGAACTACGGCGGGCCCAGCGTGTGCCTCGCCGTCAGCGCGTTAGTCACGCGCTCCACGGTCACGTCGGTTGGCGTGATCAGAATCGCAATGAGATTGCCGGACAGGATGTAGTGGGGCGTATCGAGCGTCGGCAGACCGTGCACCTTCGTATCGAGACCGGCCGCATCCCGTGTGCGGGCGCCGCGGCCCGAGTAGATGAACACTTCGAGCGTGCCTCGCCCGATGTGCAGCAGATGGCCGACGGTGTGGAGCTCCGGGCGATGAACAGTCTCGCCCGAATCGGTGGCGTTGAGCCCGGCCTCGCGCAGGCGGCGCAACACCTCCGGTACTGACCACGCGTCGCGCGCCTCGGCCGCCGTGTCCACTGGCGGCGCACTCGCAACCGGCGTGGCGGAATCATTCGCCGGAGCGCTGCCTGCGTTAGGCAGGTCGCCGCCGTGGCCGCACGCGATGACGGCCGTCGCGAGCAGGTACCGTGACATGCGCCAAGCCAGGCGTGCCCGCTCAGTCGTCGCTCACCACCCGGAGCGGAATCTCCATGTCACCGATGCGTTGTCGCGCCGACCTGGTCGTTGCATCCAACACCGTTCGCTCGACATCGGCGCTGTCGACTGCAGGGAGGTAGAGGAACCCAGCGATAATGCGACCGTCGACGAGGTGTGCTTCTTCGGGGCGTCGCGTGAGACTCACGGCGACGATCGGCAGGTCCGCGCGCCCCGATGCGCGTTGCCATTCGTGGTGCGGCGCGGTTGCCAGCAAGTCGTAGTCGCAGATCACGACATCGGGCCGCGCGGCGCGCGACACGTCCATTCCCTCACGCCAGCCGATCACCGATTCACACTCGATGCCGGCACTGCGCATAATCGAACAAATGTGCTCACCAAGGAACACGTGCCGGGAGATGCACACAGCGCGCATGTGCGGCAATATAAACAGCGCTTGGCCCAGCCAAGTGTCCGAAGTATGAAGGACCCTAAATGCGGCGGCGAAACAGACAGGGCGGGCAGAACAACCACCCGCCCTCACTGCACTATGATCAGTACGTGCTCACGACGCGTAGCAATAGCTGCAGCCATGCTCCTGCGCTCGATTCACACCCCATACACCGCTCGGCAGTAACGTGAAACCGGGAATGAGACCCGACACCCATTCTTGTTTCGCCGTCGCTTTGTCGACGCCGACCGCATCCCCGCGCATGCCGCTGTAGATGGTGAGGGCAACGTTGCAGCAGCCGAACGTGACGCCACGCTGCATCAACTTCTCGATCGCCATGCCCGGGAACATCAACTCACCTTCTTTCGCGTTATAGAACGGATTGCGCTCGGCCGGCGCCTTCGTGGCCGGATCGTTGATCTTGAAGGCCTCGCCGAGCTTGTATTTCTTCCAGATCGGGTCGGTAAACGCAAGCGGAATCGCCTCGTGACGCATGACCACGACGGCGCTCAGGTCGCCGTCCGACAGATTGCTCGACTGCTTGTTGGTGTCGAGGAAGATCATCGACCAGACGAGTGAGAAGCCGTTGTTCCAACTCACGGCGTCGTACATTTGGCGATGCTTGCCGTGGACATCCGGCCACTTCTCGACGTCCGGGCTCGCGGCGTCGACGGCCGCGTCGAGCCGGTCGGGCAGCATGGCGCCGATGCCTAACACAATGGACGCGGCGGCCACCTTACCCAGAAAATCTCGACGGTGGGTCGTCGAGGAAGAGTCATCGATCATTTGCTGCCTCCTGAATCGAGATGGTCCGAGAGCGGGGTGTACGAGAGGAGAAGCGGAATTCGACCGAACATCGGATCACGGGCGTCTCCGTGCCTCACTGGGAGCCGGCGCTTTTGCGAGGGGCGGCGCGCGTGCGATACGCGACGTCGGGCGGCGCGTCGCCGTTAGGCCAATCGTTTTCCTTGCCGGCGAAATCGGGACGCGGCCGCGATGTCACGAACGCCGCGACGTCGAACGCCTGTTGATCGGTGAGTGAGCCGGGACGGTCGAACGGCATGTTGTAGCGGATGAACGCGGCGGCGGTGCGAAGGCGGCTCATGCCCGCACCAATGTTGAACGACGCGCGCCCCCAGAGCGGCGGCGCCACAGCTGTGCCCGCACCGTCCGCGCCGTGGCACCGCGCACACTGCTCGCCAAACAGCGCTCGGCCGCTCGCCGTGTCGCCCGCGAGCGGCGTCAGCTTGGGGAGACCCTGGCCCTCGACGGCGGCGCCGACCGGTACCCCGTGGGACAGCCACGCGAAATAGACAACCATGTCACGCATGTCGCTGCCGTCCGCGGGCAACGCGCGTCCGTTGAGGCTGCGGCGGAAGCAGTCGTTGATGCGATCCTGAATCGTGTACGGATGCCCGCTTCGGGCATTGTAGTTCGGATAGCGCGCGTAGACGCCCACAAACGGCGACGCGTTGGCGCGGCGTCCCTCATCGAGGTGGCAGCTCACGCACCGCAGTTTGCCCGGCGCGAAGGCGGGCAGACTGTCGCGCGTCGCCGCGAGCAGGGCGCGACCGCGCCGTACGGACGTGCCTAACGCACCGGACGGGATCTCGCTGTCGTTGGGCGCTCGCAGCGGGACCACGAGACCGACGGCCTTGGTCGGTGCGACGGGCGCGGCCGGCGCCGCCGGGGCGCTCGCCGCGTCCGAGGAGCCCGCTCTGCGACACCCAATGAGTGACGCAGCGAGCACGCCGAGGCAGACGGCGTGTCGAGACGTTCGGCGGACCGGGGCAGCTCGCATGTGCACGTTGTTGTGGGAACGTGACTCATTGCCCCGCGCCGAAGAGACGCGGGGTCATAACGGCGTGCTGCCGATCCTAGTGCGACTGGCTACAAAATGCCAGAGCGCAAACGCGCCATCAGCTGACGGCTGAGACGACGCGCGATTCGTGTTGGAGCGCGGCCGCGCGCGACGGAACTTCCCAGCTGAACGTGCCGGGCGCACCCGGCTCCCGGCCGAAGTGGCCGTACGCAGCCGTCGGGTAGTAGATCGGCCGAAGAAGTTCCAGATCGCGAATGATCCCGTACGGAGTCAGGTCGAACGCCGACGCCACACGCGACTCGAGGTCGCTGCGCGATAGTTCCGACGTGCCAAACGTCTCGACCATGATGGACACCGGTCGCGCAACACCGATCGCATACGCCACCTGTACCTCGCACCGATCGGCGAGACCGGCTGCCACGACGTTCTTGGCCACCCAGCGCGCCGCGTACGCAGCCGACCGATCGACTTTGGACGGGTCTTTCCCGCTGAACGCGCCCCCGCCATGGCGCGCCGATCCACCGTACGTGTCGACGATGATCTTTCGGCCCGTTAGGCCGGTGTCCGTGGCCGGACCGCCCTCCGAGAACGCGCCGCTCGGGTTGACGAGCGTCGTGTCGCGCCATCCGGCGGGCAGCATCGACGTTGGAATCACGGCGGGGATCACCGTCTCGATCACGTACTCCCGAATCGCCGACTGCGTCACGGTCGGCGCGTGCTGGGTCGAGACGACGATGCGCGTCACTTCCGTTGGGAGGCCATCGCGATATCGCACGGATACCTGCGACTTGGCATCGGGGCGAATCCATTGCGCATCGCCTGCCTTACGCAAGCGTGCAAGCTCCTCCACCAAAGCGTGCGCGTACGTGATAGCCGCAGGCATGAGCGACGGCGTCTCGCGCGTGGCGTAGCCGAACATGAGGCCCTGGTCACCGGCGCCCTGCTGATCCGCGGCGGTCTTCTTGTCGACAGCGGACCCGATCTCGTTCGACTGGGGCTGAAGACGGACATCGATGCGCGCGCTCTCGTGACCGAACCGGTCGTCGAAGCCATCGTAGCCGGTGTCGAGAATAACCTGGCGCGCCAGCCGCTCCACTTCGTCGCGATCCACTTTCGCGGAGCACCGCGTCTCACCGGCGATGCAGACGAAGTTGTGCGTAACGAGCACTTCGCAGGCGACGCGTGAGCGCGGATCGCGCGATAGATGCAGGTCGAGAACGGCATCGCTGATGCGATCAGCAAGCTTGTCCGGATGGCCTTCGGATACGGATTCGCTGGAGAAAACGAATGAATCGGAACGTGATGGTGTCATGACTCGGCTCCTGAATGTGTGCAACGCCGGCCATCGCGCCGACAAAACGACAACAGCCCGATGGGCGGATACCGCCCCCGGGCTGCTTGCACAGATCAGGTGAGCGGTTTAGCGGAATTTCTTACGCGGCCGCAATCGCTTCAAATCGCCGCGGATCTTGTGTTCGTAACTTCACCGGGAGTCTTGGCGCTGTCAACGTGTCAGCGGCAAGCGCACGCTGAACACGCTCCCCTGGCCAAGCGTACTCTCAACGCCGAGCGTTCCTCCGAGCAGCGTCAACAACTGGCGCGACACGCTGAGGCCGAGCCCGGTGCCGCCGGCGCGACGCGTCGAATGCTGCTCGACCTGCCGGAACGGTTCGAAGATGCGCTCAAGATGCTCGGCCGCGATGCCGATTCCTGTGTCGCAGACGTCGATCACGAGCTGGCTGTGATCCGCGTGCGCGGACATCGTGACGCTTCCGTGCTCAGTGAACTTGATGGCGTTGGACAGCAGGTTCACGAGCACCTGCTGCAACTTCATGCAGTCGGTCATGGTCGAAAGCTCGCCGTCGCCGGACCCCGGCACCGGGTTGATGATCACCGGCAGTGATTTCGCTGCGGCGAGTGGGGCGACCAGTGCAGCGGCGGCATCGAGCACCGTTGCAACGCGCACGGCCTCGACATTGATGCTTTCGTGTCCGGCCTCGAGGCGAGAAAAGGTCAGCAACTCGTCGATGAGGCCGAGCAGATGGAGCGCGCTCGCTTCGATGCGGGACAGGTGCTGTCGCTGCAGCTCAGTGACAGGACCGCTTATTCCATCGGCCAACAATTCCTGGTAGCCGAGAATGGATGTGAGCGGCGTACGCAGCTCGTGACTCATGACCGCGAGGAAATCGCCCTTGGCGCGCATAGCAGACTCGGCTTCGACGCGCGCACGTTGCTCGGCCGAAAAGAGTCGCGCGCGATCCAACGCTTGCGCGCACTGCGCCGCGAATGCGAGCAGCATCGCTCGTTCTTCGGGCGAGAAGGAGCGATTCTCGGGAAAGTTGAAACTGACGACGCCGCGTAGTCTGCCGCCGAACATGAGCGGGAGGCCGGCGTAGGCGGCGAGCTGCACCTCATGAATGATCGGCGCCACGCGCGGATAGTGCTGCTCCCATTCGCGGAACGAATCGAGGAAGACCGGTCCGGCGGTGTGGACGACGTCGCCCCCGGGGGTTCCAGTGTCGACCGGATACCGCATCCATGATCTGACGAGATGTTCCGGGTACCCCATCCAACAGAGCACACGAAAAGTGCGATCGTCGTCGTCGAGCAGCACGACGTCGCCGGCGGTGGCGCCGAATGCGGGCAGCGCCTCGCGCAACACGACGGCACCGACCTGCTCCTCGCTCAGCGTGCTCGAAAGCGCCGCCGTGAGGTGTTGCAGGGTCGCCGCTTGAACGGCAGCGCGCCGGGCGATCGCGAGAAGCTGGACGGGGTCGTCGCTGTACTCGTCCATGACTATCGGATCACCCCTTTCCATTGCCGTGCGCTGCCTTGGGGTCGGTCACGAACGGCGTAGGAAACGAAGTACGACATTCTATTCGGAATATACCGAACGTTGGCGGCAACGCATCCGTTGTGTGCCGCAGTGTGCTTCTCACTATGCGCAGAAACGGGTAGTTTCCTCGCTCCTTTGACTGACTCGTCCACCGACCCTCACGATCCGTACGCGGCGTTGCGCGTACGTGACTTCCGGCTGTTTCTGGCCGGTCGTATGCTGTCGACGATCGGCCAGCAGATGCTGGATGTCGGCATCGGGTGGGAACTGTACGAGCGCACGCACTCCGCGCTGGCCCTGGGACTCGTTGGGCTGGTGCTCGTACTTCCGATCGTCGCGCTTGCCCTTCCGTCGGGGCATCTCGCGGACCGTCACGAGCGTCGCGGCATCGTGCTCACGACGCAAGTCATTCTGGCAGTGTGTTCGCTGGGACTGGCGGTGTTGTCGTTCGAGCGCGGGCCGATCCCGCTGGTGTACGTGGCGTTGTTCGCGATCGGGATGGCGCTCGCGTTCAACCGCCCGGCGACGGCGGCGATGCTGCCGCAGCTGGTGCCGGCGGACGACTTCGCGAACGCGGTGACCTGGAGCAGCAGCGGCTTCCAGATCGCATCGGTGGTCGGGCCTGCGTTAGGCGGGGCGATCATCGGTATCCGGGGACAGGCCGGACCGGTCTATATCGTGGACGCGGTGCTGGCGCTCGCGTTCTTCGTCTGCGTCTGGGCGATTCGCGCCCGTCGTGTAGAGCAGACATCTGACCGCAAAGCGATGACGGTCGCGAGCTTGGTCGCGGGCGTGGTCTACGTATGGCGCACAAAGGTTATTCTCGCGGCGATCACGTTGGATCTGTTCGCCGTGCTCTTCGGCGGCGCCACGACCCTGCTGCCGATTTTCGCCAAGGACATTCTACACGTGGGACCAGCGGGCTTCGGCTGGTTGCGCGCGGCGCCGTCGATCGGCGCGTTCGCGATGGCCATCGCGATCACGCATCGGCCCCCGATGCGACGCGCGGGCCGCAGTTTGCTCCTTGCCGTGGCAGGTTTCGGCGCGGCGACCATCGGATTCGGATTGTCGCGATCGTTCGCGTTGTCGATGGTGCTCTTGCTGATCGCGGGCGGCTTGGACAACATCAGCGTGGTGGTGCGCCACACGCTGGTTCAGTTGCGCACTCCGGATGCAATGCGCGGCCGGGTGTCCGCGGTGAACGGCGTGTTCATCGATACATCCAATGAGTTAGGCGGCTTCGAGTCCGGCGTGACAGCGGCATGGCTCGGACCTGTGGTTTCCGTGGTGGCCGGCGGCATCATCACGATCCTGGTGGTGGCGACCGTGGCGCGGTTGTGGCCCGAGTTGCGCGAGATGGGCAACCTCTCCGCCGAGGATTGGGGTCCGGAGCTCGAGGCAGGTAACGGCTAACGAGGACGTGCCATGCGCTTTCTCATTCGACTGGTCATTACGGCGGCCGCGCTGTGGGCGGCGACGCACTTCGTTACCGGGATCACCTACAGCGGCAGCTTGGGCGGCTTTCTCGGCGTGGCGCTCGTGTTCGGCATCCTGAACGCCATCGTGCGGCCGGTGCTCAAGTTCTTCACGTTCCCGCTCTTCTTGATCACGTTAGGCTTGTTCACGTTCGTGCTCAACGCGTTCATGCTGTGGCTGGCGAGTCACGTCGCGGCATCGTTCGGGTTGCGCTTCCACGTGGCCGGATTCGCCGCCGCGTTCTGGGGCGCGCTCGTGGTGAGCATCGTCAGCTTCCTGCTGTCGATGCTGGTCCCGGATCGCGAAGCATCGCGCGAAGGTTAGAGATTCGCCGCGACGTCGACGGGGATGCCGCCGTTCGACGTTCGGAAAAGGGAACGCAGGTCTCGTCCGATCGCCTTGCCTAACGAGCGGTCGGCGAGCATGACCACGGTGCGCCACTCGTGACCGTGCGCGCGGACGAGGCGCCCCAACTGCCTGTACGCATCGCGGACACCGGCGCGGTCACTCACGCGGACGCCATAGGGCGGGTTGGTGACGATCCAGCCGGAGGTGTCCGGCAACGTGATGGATGCAATGGGTTCTTGCGTGAACGCGATGTCGCCGATGACACCCGCGCGCTCGGCGTTGTCGCGCGCGGCGGCGATGGCGCCGGCATCGCGATCGGAGGCAAGGATCGATGCCGGAGACGCGGGGAGCGCCGACTCGAGCGCCGTGTCGACCGCGCGACGCCAGCGAGCCGGCGAGAATCCAGGCCATGACTCGAATGCGAACCGTCGCCGCGCACCCGGCGGCAGTCGGCGCGCGATGAGCGCGGCTTCGATGGGGATGGTACCGGATCCGCAGAAGGGATCGACGAGCGCCGCTTGTGCTTCCCATTGACCGGCCAGCAGCATCGCGGCCGCGAGCGTTTCGCGCATCGGGGCTTTGGCGGTTCGCAGGCGATACCCGCGCCGGTGCAGCAAGTCGCCCGAGCTGTCGGCGCTCACGAGGCAGGTATCGTGCGTCACGCGGACAATGACTAACGCATGCGAATCGCCAGGCGCGTCGCCGTCGGCATCGCCGTCGGCCGTCGACGCCGGCGTCGACGCGCCGGAAACGCGTTCGGCGATGGCGGAGGCGATGCGATCGGCGATCGCGGCCGTGTGATACAGACGCGACTTGTGCGCGGTGACGCGGATCTTGACAGAGCATCCCGGCGTGAGAAATCGATCCCACGGCAGCGCCCGGGCGCGACGCTCGAACTCGCCTAACGCGCGGGCGCGGAACGAGCCGACGCGCGCCACCACGCGGCTCGCGGCGCGGAGCCAGAGGTTGGCGCGCCACATCGAGTCATCGCCGCCGCGAAAGGACACGCCGCCCGGCGTACCTGTCTCGGGCGCGAGGCCGAGGCTCGCGAGCTCCCCGGCCACGATGGGCTCGAGGCCGGGCGCACAGATGGCGAAGAGATCGAGCGTGGTCGATCGTGCGCTACCGACGGCCACGGACCGCCTTGCGAGTCGATCGAGCGCGACTCGCACGTTTTGTCTTCGCCGCCTTGGCAGGACGGCGTTTCTCGGAGGTGGCCCGAGCCGACGGTTGGTCGAGGCTGCGCCAGAGATACCACGACGCGACCGTGCGATAGGGCGCCCAGGCCGCGCCGATCTGGTGCACGCGGTCAGCGTTAGGCATCTTCCGCAGCCGGTACGCGAGCTGAATCGCCTTCCGGATGCCGAGGTCGAGCTCCGGCAGCACGTCCGGTCGGCCGAGGCGGAACATGAGGAACATGTGCGCGGTCCACCGACCAATGCCTTTGACGGCGGTGAGGGCAGCGATCACGCGCTCGTCGTCCAATTCGTGCAACTGCTCGACCGGGAGGTCGCCGGATGTGACGTGATTCGCCAGGTCCCGGAGGTATCCTATCTTTTGTCGGGACAATCCGGCGGCGCGCAGTTGTTCGTCAGTCGCGGCTAGTAAGCGGGCGGCTGACGGTGCGCCATCGAAGAGGGCTACGAGACGGCCGTGGATGGTTGCGGCCGCGCGACCGGACAACTGCTGATAGACTATGGCGCGAAGGATGTGGTCGAAGTGCGAGCCCTCGGTGCGAACGGTAAATCGGCAAGGGCCGACGTCGGCCATGACGCGAGCGAACACGGGGTCGCGGCGGAGATGAGTAATGGCGCGGCGGTGCATGGGCTGGAATATGTCAGTTTTGGCGGGACCAGGCGAACGGAGGTTGTACGAAGGGAACTTGGCGGCGCGGCAGGTACTGGTACGCTAGATTCGAGGAGCACGCACGCGCCCGCTTTCCCGGCGTCCGGCGCAACCACTCATACGAACCAGGTGTTCGCATCATGCGAGTGAGAGACTACGCGGCATTGGCCGCGCTTGCCGCCGCCGCCGCGTGCGGCTCGTCCACGACGCAGCCGATGAACAACAACGGCGCGCCGTGTCCGGGCAGCGCACAGAAAACAGTCGTCTCGCTCGCCGAGGGCGGTGTACAGGCGGTGACGGTGCCGGCGAATCTCGACTGTGTTTCGTTAGCAACCTCGGACGGCACCGCGGGATCTTTTCTGGTGGTCGCGGCGAATGCCGACACGAAACCCGACGTGACCGGGGCGTACGACCTCGCGGTCGCGCAGCCGACGACGCCGGCAGGCGACATGATGGCGGCCGGGCGCATCCGGTCCGCCGCGATCGCGTCGGATCTGAGCGGCGCGCTAGGTTCGACGGCCGAAGGCCGGTTTCGCGCCATGGAGCGCCGCGTGTTGCACCTCGACCAGCCGAGCGCGCGGAGCGCCGCCTCGGCGTTCATGCGGCGGGCGAGCGTCGGCGTGCACACGGAGAGCGTGCCTAACGTGGGCGACACGCTCACCTTCAACGTGCCCAACGCCAATGCGACGAATTCGTGCGCGACCTTCACGACGCAGCGCGCGGTGGTGAAAACCGTGGGCGTACACGGGATCATCGTGCAGGACGTCACGGCACCAGCGGGAGGCTTCACGCCGGCGGCATTCGATTCGATCGAGGCGGAATTCGATCAGATCATCTACCCCACCGACACCGTGCACTTCGGCAGTCCGTCGGACATCGACGGCAACGGCCGTGTCTTCTTGTTGTTCACGCCGCAAGTGAACGCCGCCACGCCGCGCGGGTCGCGCGGCATCCTCGCGGGATTCTTCTTCGACGGCGACCTGTTTCCGTCCACCGGCAACAACAGCTGCGCCGAGAGCAACGAGGCGGAGATCTTCTATCTCCTGACGCCCGATCCCAACGGGCAGTTCAGCGACGTCCGGTCGACGTCGAGCGTCCGGCAGAGCATCCGCGGCACCATCGCGCACGAATTCCAGCACATGATCAATGCGGGCGTGCGCCTGCTCAGTGAGAACGCGCCGGATGAAGCAACGTGGCTGAACGAAGGCCTGTCGCACTTCGCCGAGGAACTGGTCGGGCGCGCGGAGGACAACTTCTCGGACACGCAGAAGCTGGTGATCGGCGACGTGGCCGACTTCCCGGCTTTGAATAACTTCAACGCCTTCTTCGGCCAGAACATGGGGCGGCTGCGGGAATTCATGTTGAATCCGGGGACGTTAGGCGCGACGAGCACGCATGCGGATACATCCCTTGCCGTGCGCGGCGCGGCGTGGTCGCTGCTCCGCTATTCGGCGGACCATTACGCGGGCGGCAATGTCGCGGCGTTCACCCGAGCGCTGGTCGCGGGGCCGGATACCGGGGTAGCGAACCTCGTGGCACGGACGGGGACATCATTCGACTCGGTGGCGGCCGGTTGGTTGCCGTCGCTGTACACGAGTGACGACAGCATTTCGGGATTGCCGGCGCGCTATACGTATCTGAGCTGGGACATCCGGAGCATCGAGGCGGCGGTGAACAGCGGCACCTTCCCGTTGGTCGCATCGACGCTGTCCGCGGGAAACACTGCGTCGGGCAGCGTGTCATCGGCCGCCGCGAACTACTACGTGGTGGGTGTGCCGGCGTCGGGGACCGTCTTGCTCGGCGAGCTCACGTCTAACGGAGGGCCGGTGACCTACGCCGGCGCGCGACTGTACATCGTCCGCCTGCGATGAGACGGCCCGCAG
>JANWIK010000090.1 GCA_025449955.1 Gemmatimonadaceae bacterium | reverse complement strand
TCCAGCGCCCGGCGGTCGCCAGCTCCCAGAGCCGCATGGTCTGCGCGGGCAGGGCATTCACCAGTCCCGCGATCCATCCTTCCGCGCCTGCGGCCACACCTTCGACCACCAGGTCGTCCAGCCCGACCAGAACCGTGAGGCGCTTGCCTAACGATTGCGCGATCGCCGTGATCCGGCGCACGTCGCCGCTCGACTCCTTCACCGCGTGGAGATTCTCGTGTTGCGTGAGCTCTTTGATCTGCTCGGGCAGAAAGTCGGTGCCGTACGCGATCGGATTGTTGTACAGCATGCACGACAGCGGCGTCGCGCGGATCACGGCCGTCACGTGCGCCTTCGTCTCGCGCCAATCGCCGCGATACACGTACGGCGGCAGCACCATCAGTCCATCGCACCCGGCGCGGTGCGCTTCCTTGGCCAGCGCCACCGCTTCGGCGGTGCTCGACGCCGAGATGCCGGCCACGAGGAAGGAGCCCGCGCGGAGCGCCGTCCGGCACGTCTCCAGAATCCGTACCTTCTCGTCGAACGACAGCGCCGGCGCCTCGCCTAACGATCCGAGCGGCACGATGCCGTGGGCGCCGTTGGCCACCATCCACGCCGCGTGCTCGCACAAGAATTCGTGGTCGACGCTCAGGTCGTCGTGGAACGGCGTGGTGATCGCGGGGAAGACGCCCCGCCAATCCTGAATGCGCATGGATGTCGTCACGGGTTGATCTGGACGGTCTTGGTCTCGGTGTAGAACTCTCGCGCCGCCGGGCCCTGCTCGCGGCTGCCCGAGCTCGACCCCTTCATGCCGCCGAACGGCGCGTGCGGATCGACGCCCGTCGTGTCGCCGTTCACGCGCACCAGGCCGGCCTCGATGCGCCGGACGTACGTGAGCGCGGTCTTGATGTCGCGGGTGAAGAGCGACGCGCTGAGCCCGTACGGCGTCTGGTTGGCCAGCGCGATCGCGTGATCGAGATCGTCGGCCACGAACACGCCTAACACCGGCCCGAAGAGCTCGCGTTGGGCGAGCGGCTCCTCGGGGTCGGTCAACCGGATCACGAGCGGCGCCACGTAGAATCCGCGCGCAAAGCGCGCGTCGTCGGGGAGCACGCCCCCGAACAACCGCTCGGCCTTTCCGTCGCGCAGCGCCTGCGTGATCGCGTCGCGCGACCGCGCGCTGATCACCGGACCCACCGCCGCCGCCGGATCGTCCACCGGGCCTAACGGCAAGCGGTCCACCTCCGCGCGCAACCGGACGAGAAACTCGTCCGCCACCTCCCGCGCCACCACGACGCGGCTCGTCGCCGTGCACTTCTGACCGGCATACCGCATCGCGCCCGCCGCCGCCAGCGTCGCCGCCGCATCGAGATCCGCATCGCGCGCCACGATGAGCACGTTCTTCCCGCCCATTTCGGTTTGGAAGCGCACGTTGCGTCCCGCCGCCAACGCCGCCACCTGCGCGCCCACCGCGCTCGACCCGGTGAACGAGATACCGCGCACCGCCGGATGCCGGAGCAGCGGCGTCCCCACGTTAGGCCCGGTGCCGTGCACCACGTTGAACACGCCCGGCGGCAGCTTGGCGGCCACCGCCGTCTCGGCCAGCAGCGACGCCACCTGCGCCGCCATCTCCGACGGCTTGAGCACCACCGTGTTCCCGAACGCCAGCGCCGGCGCCGCCTTCCAGAGCGGAATGGCCAACGGAAAGTTCCACGGCGTGATGAGCGCCACTGCGCCTAACGGTTCGCGCAGCGTGAACTGCAGCGACCCGGCCGCCTGCGCCGGAATCACCTCGCCGTTTGCCCGCACCGCCTCGCCCGCGTAGTACCGCAAAATCACCACCGCGCGCGCCACTTCGCCGCGCGACTCCGCGATCGGCTTGCCCACCTCCCGCGTCATCGCGCGCGCCAGTTCGTCCGCGCGCTGCGCGATCACGCCCGCCCAGGTGTACAGCACGTCGGCCCGCGCCGGACCCGACATCCCGCGCCAGTTGCCTAACGCTGCCGACGCCGCCTCGGCCGCGGCGTTCGCGCCGTCCGCCGACCCCTCGGGCACCAACGCCACCACGTCCGATGCATCGGATGGGTTGAGCGACGGCAGCGTCGAACCGCCGTCCGCCGGACGGAACGCGCCCCCGACCAGATCGGCCAACACCGCCGCCGTCACGACGCGTCTCCCCGTTGGGCACGCAGAAAACGCACGAGCGACCGGCCCGCGCCGAGAATGTGACCGCCCATGAGCTGCGACGCCCGGTCCACGTTGCGACGGCGCGCCGCCGTCACGATCGCCCGATGCTCCTCGCTCGCCCGCGATTCGCCGTGCGTCAGCGCCAACTGCATCCGCGCGTATCGCTCCGCATGCCGATGCAATCGCTCCGCGATGGCCATCGTGAGCGGACGCTGCGCCGGCGCCAGCAACGTGGAATGCAATTGCCAATTGAGCTCGCCCCATGCGGCCACGTCGCGCCGGCGGAACGCCGCATCGTACGCGTCCAGCACCTCCTCGGCCCGCGCGAACTGGGGCGTCGTCATGCTCGGTACGGCGCGTCGCACGAGATCCGACTCGATCTGTGCCCGCAGCTCGAACAGCTCCTCGATCTCCGCGATCGAGAACGTCGACACGACAGCGCCGCGATGCGGACTGAACGTCACCAGCCCTTCGACCTCGAGCTGGCGCAGCGCCTCGCGCACCGGGATCCGGCTCACGCCTAACTCTGTCGCGATCGCGTCCTGCCGCAACGGATCGCCCTCCGCGTACGCACCCGACAGTATCCGCTCGCGAATCGCCTGCAGCGTGGCGCCGGCCAGCGTGAACCGCTCGATGGGTCCGCCCGCCGCCGGCGGCGCCGAGGGCGTACGGACGCTCGTGCGCGAAGGAGCCTGTGTCATGGATTGGATGAGGTCGAATGCCTAACGACGATGGCGCGCCGCGGACGCGACGCGCGCACCACTTGGGATAAAGTATCCGGATCGCACCAGGTGTGACAACCCGGGTCGGTACCCGAAGCCTGTCGGCGAATCTGCACCCGCACCCCGCCCTCCGCACCCCGCGCATGTGTCACGACTGCCCCGTTCCCCATTTCCCTATTCCCTGCCCGCTATATTTCCCGTCCCCTTTTGCCGTTACCCATGTCGCTCACTATCCGCGCGCTCCGCAAGTCATACCCCGATGTCGTCGCGGTCGATGGTCTCGACCTCGACGTTCGCACCGGCGAGTGCTTCGGACTCCTCGGACCAAACGGCGCGGGCAAAACGACCACCATCGAGATTTGCGAAGGCCTCACCGCGCCCGACAGCGGCGACGTCCTCGTCCTCGGCCGCCGCTGGACCGAGCAGCCCCGCGAGTTGCGCGAACGACTCGGCATCCAGCTCCAGGAAACGCAACTGTCGGAGAAGCTTACCGTCGAAGAGACCGTTCGCCTGTTTCGCTCGTTCTTCCGCGAGGGCCGCGAGATTGGCGACGTCATCGCCCTCGTTCAGCTCGAGGAGAAACAGCACTCGCGCGTCGGTGGACTCTCTGGCGGACAGAAGCAGCGCCTGGCGCTCGCCTGCGCCCTCGTCGGCGACCCAGAGCTGCTCTTCCTCGATGAACCGACCACCGGACTCGACCCACAAGCGCGGCGACAGCTCTGGGAGCTCATCGAACAATTCCGCGCCGCCGGTCGCACCATCGTGCTGACCACGCACTATATGGATGAGGCCGAACGCCTCTGCGACCGCGTTGCCATCATGGACCACGGCAAGGTCATCGCGCTCGGCACGCCGCGGGAGCTCATCCGCGCTCGGCGTGCCGAGCACGTCGTGACGTTCACTGCGCCTAACGCTAGCCGCATCGATGTGCCCGCGCTGCGCGCCGTGGACGGTGTGCTCGACGTGCGCGCTGAAGACGGCGGCTATCAACTCGACGTCGCCGAGCTCCACCGCGCCGTACCCGCATTGCTCAGCGAGCTCACGCAACGCGGCATCCAGATGAGCGAGCTCCGTACACACTCGGCCACACTCGAGGACGTCTTCGTGTCGCTCACCGGACGCCACCTGCGCGATGACTGAAACGACACTCGCTCCGCCGGCGCGCGACAACCCCGCGTCGCCGCCGCCGCGTCGCCGCCGGCGACTCCGCGACAGCTCGCTCGCCCAACTGACGCTCGTGCGCTATCGCGAATTCCTGCGCGAGCCCGAGGCCGTGTTCTGGGTGTTCGTGTTCCCGGTGCTGCTCGCCGCCGGACTCGGCATCGCGTTCCGCAATCGGCCCGCCGAGCGGCAGCACGTCGCGGTGTTGTCCACGGCGCCCGGTGCCGCGCCGCTCGCCGCCGCCTTGCGCGGCGACTCGACGCTCGACGTCGATCTGCTCGACGACAGCGCCGCGATGCGCGCCCTCCGCACCGGCACCGTGGCCCTCGTCGTCATTCCCCAGTTAGGCGGCGCCGTCTCGTACCGCTATGACGACACGCGCCCCGAAGCGCGCGCCGCGCGCCTCGTCGCCGACGCCGCCGTCCAGCGCGCCGCTGGTCGCCGCGACCCGGTCGCCGCCGCCGATCAGCACATCCGCGAGCGCGGCTCGCGCTACATCGATTTCGTGATCCCCGGCCTGTTAGGCATGAACCTCATGGGCAGCGGCATCTGGGGCATCGGCTTCGCCATCGTCGACGCGCGCAAGAAGAAACTGCTCAAGCGTCTCATCGCCACGCCGATGCGGAAGCCCGAGTATCTCGCGTCGTTTCTGTTGTCGCGTCTGACGATGTTGGCCTTCGAGGTGGTGACGCTGTTGGGCTTCGGCGCGCTCATCTTCGGCGTGCCGCTCCGCGGGTCCTTTGTCGTGCTCGCGTTCATCTGCCTCGTCGCGTCGCTCACCTTCGGCGCGATGGGACTGTTGGTCGCGTCGCGCGCCCGCACCGTGGAAGGCGCATCGGGCCTGATGAATCTCGTGATGCTCCCGATGTGGGTGTTCTCGGGCGTGTTCTTCTCGGCGTCCAACTTCCCGCACACCATGCAGCCGTTCATCCAGGCGCTGCCGCTCACTGCGGTCAACAACGCGCTCCGCGCCAACATGCTGCAGGGCGCGTCGCTCGGCCAAGTGGCCGGCGAATTAGGCATCGCCCTCGCGTGGCTGGTCGCGAGCTTCCTGGTGTCGCTGAAGCTGTTCCGCTGGAAGTAGCCTACTCCGCGCGCAGGGCGATGGCCGGGTCGACGCGCGCGGCGCGCCGTGCGGGGATGTACGAAGCGAGAACGGCTGCCACCGCCATCAGCGCAGCAACGGCGACGAAGATCGCCGGGTCTAACGACCCGACACCAGCGAGCACCGAGCGCGCGACGCGCGTTAGGCCAAACGTGAATAGGGCACCGGCCACCAGCCCGGCCGCCGCGAGCCGTGCACCGTCCCGCACCACGAGCTGCGTGATTGCCCGTGGAGTCGCGCCGACTGCCAATCGCACCCCCATTTCTCGGGTTCGCTGCACGACAGCATACGCCATCACGCCGTAGAGCCCCACCGTCGACAGAACGAACGCAAAAGCCGCGAACACCGACAACAGCATCATCGTGAATCGTCGCCCCGCGAACAGCGCGGCGAACTCAGCATCCATTGACCTGGCGTCGACGCGTGTCCTGGGATCGATGGCACTCGCCAGCCGCGTCATCGACGACTGAAGATGAGGAGATGGTCTGGATGCACGAACGATCAGCATCCCGCCCGACCTGAGCGTCAGCGGCGTGTAGAGCTGATAGGGCAGCGCCATCGACTCGCCGGGCGCGCGTGTCTCGGCTACGACACCGGCAACGACCTGCCACGGCTGACCGGGCCCGAAGCGAACCCGCCTGCCTAACGCGCTGACACCCGGCCAGTAGTGTTGCGCCATCGCCGTACTCACCATCACGGTGTGTGCTGCGGTGTCGCTGTCGAGAACGCGTCCCGCGACAATCGGCAGATGCAGAACCTTGAAGAAGTCGGGCTGCACCTCGTTGAAGCCGAGGAACTTGGTGGAATCGACCACGCCCGCAGGTTGGTCGGCAACCTCGAGTCCGCCGAACATGATACCGGATGTCGGCGGAGCGCCGGCGGCGAGCGTCACGGCTGAGACGCCCGGCAGCAGACGCACCTCCCTGACGAGTTGATCCAACGCGGCCTTGGCCGCCTCGGGCCTCGCGAACCGTGGTCCCGGGAACCACACGTACATCGACGTCAATCCATGCGGATCGAAACCGACATCTTCCGTCTGCAACGCGCGCACGCTTCGTATCAGCAAGCCGGCACCGACAAGCAGCGCGACGGACAGTGCGATCTCGCCGACGATGAGTGCTGCTCGCAACCGGACGCCCTCCCGACTACCAGACGCGGTGCGCGAGGCGCTCTTGAGTACGTCGGCCGGATTCCGCCCGGCGCCGACCAACAATGGCACCGTGCCGAACAGCAGGCCGGTCGCCACCGACACGCCCACCGTCCATAGCACTGCCGTCAGATCCAACCGCGCTGCATCGAGCGCCGCCAGATCGGACGGCCGCGTCGCATCGACCACGGCGATCACGCGCCATGCGAGCAGCACGCCGAATGAGCCGGCGAGAAGCGTGATGCACAGACTCTCGGCGGCGAACTGGCGCACCAGGCGCCACCGGCTCGCGCCTAACGCAGTTCGCATCGACAATTCGCGCTGGCGCCCGGCCGCGCGCGCAAGGAGAAGATTGGCCACGTTCCCACACGCGATGAGCAGCACCAGACCGACGGCCGCCGCGATCAGGCCGATCGCGCGTTGGACATGCGTGCCGAGGTAGTCGCGCAACGGAACCACCTGCGCCGAGAGCTTGAACCGCTCTGACGGCCGCGCCACCTCGGAAAAGATACCGGCCAGCTCCCTCTCTGCCGCTTGCACGGATACTCCGGGACGCAATCTCGCCCACGGAATGACGGCGTCGCTGTCGCTCCGGATCACGAGAGGAAGCCACACGCCCACCGGCAACTCCCCCGGCAGCGAGATGCCCGGCGGCATGACACCGATGATCGTGCGCAGCGTATCGTCGACCCTTAGCGTGCGACCAATCACGTCCCGAGCACCGCCAAAGCGGCTTCGCCAGAGCCCGTTGCCGAGTACCACCGTCGGCTCGGCTCCCGGCCTCGTCTCATCCGCAGCGAAGCTGCGTCCAAGCACAGGCCT
>JANWIK010000089.1 GCA_025449955.1 Gemmatimonadaceae bacterium | reverse complement strand
CGCGCCGTTTGCGCCGCCCGTCGATACGGGCTCGTCGCGAGACGATCGATGGCCGGCACCAGCGTGCCGAGACCGCGCGCGGCGCGACGCATCTGCTTCTTGCCCTTTGCCGTCACCGGCCGCTCGGCGTCCGGCGCGCCCGTGCGTGCGAACACGTCGCGATCGCCGGCTTCCGCATGACGAATGAGCACTACGTGCACGGCACCGCTCCTTGGCTGCTTCCGTCCCAAGTTAGTCGAGCGAGTGCTCTGAAACGACCGAGCCCCATCGTCCAATGGACGATGGGGCTCAGGTGCGCGAGGCGGGATTCGAACCCACGACCTTCGGCTCCGGAGGCCGACGCTCTATCCAGCTGAGCTACTCGCGCGAAAAGCACAAAAGGAGCGCAGTCGGCTCCTTTTGTCATGGTCGGGGCGAGTGGATTTGAACCACCGACCTCCTGGTCCCGAACCAGGCGCGCTAACCGGGCTGCGCCACGCCCCGCCGACGCCGAGCTTCCGACGCCACGGCGCACCGTCACTTCTCGAGAGCCTATTCAGCAAAGCGGACGAGCGAATCAGGTGCACCTTTCGGTGAACACCTAACCTACACGAGGCCATCATCCCGAGCAACGGCACGCGGCGGCGAAAAAAAAAGAGTCCCCGCATGCGAGGACTCCAATTGTCCAACGACGACATTGAGCGCGCCCGGAGAGACTCGAACTCCCAACCTTCTGATCCGTAGTCAGATGCTCTATCCAATTGAGCTACGGGCGCTCGTGATACTCGAGACGACGACGGCGGACGCATCCGCGTACCGCACGAGATGCATCCGCCGAAGCTGAACGCAACTTATTTGTGCGCGGTGAGAGCGTCAAGCGAAAATGTGCGCGTGCATCACTCGAAAAACGAAGCCTCGCGAGTGACGCGCGAGGCATGGGCGGTACAAGACTCGAACTTGTGACCTCCACGATGTCAACGTGGCGCTCTAACCAACTGAGCTAACCGCCCCCGCATCAGTGGAGGCGAGGGGAATCGAACCCCTGACCTCGTGAATGCCATTCACGCGCTCTCCCAACTGAGCTACGCCCCCGACACGATTTGCACCCCGGCGCTGCCCATTTTGACCGGGAACCTCTCAGGATAGCCGAGCCAAATACCCTTGTCAAGAAATTGGGTCTGGCGCGTTGGGCAAATCCTCTTATTTTAGCACCGCTTTCACGAGCCCTGATTCTGTCCGGGGCGACGTGGAGCACAGCAGCAAACTCGATATCACGCCTCAACATCCGAACACGACACGCGTTTCGCAATAGAGGGCCAAGCACCAATGACTGAAGTCAAGCGCCGCCGGCGCCGCGCCGCCCCAGCCGGGATTGCGCCCAGCGAACCAGAGCGCGACATCCTCGATCAATACCTCTACGAGGTGAGCACCTATCCCCTTCTCAAGGGGACCCAGGAGCTTGACCTCGCGCGGAAAATCCGCGCGGGTGATCAGGACGCGCTGCAGGAGCTCGTCAAGCGCAATCTCCGCTTCGTGATCTCCGTGGCGAAGAAGTACCAGAACCGCGGACTCCCCCTCATCGATCTCATCGGCGAGGGGAACGTCGGGCTGCTCACCGCCGCGCGAAAGTTCGACCCCGATCAGGGCGTCAAGTTCATCTCGTACGCCGTCTGGTGGATTCGCCAGGCCATTTTGTCGTCGCTCGCGCGCCAGGGACGCACGGTGCGCGTGCCGCTCAATCGCACCGCGGATCTCTCGCGCATCATCAAGGCGTCGGAGATCCTGCGTCAGAAGCTGCGGCGCGAGCCGTTGCCCGAGGAGTTGGCGCATCTCACCGGTCTGTCGGTCGACGTCGTGCAGTCGCTCGCCGCGCTCAACACGGGCGACGTGCGGCTCGACGCGCCCATGGATCCCGAAGGCGATCGCTCGCTCATCGAGCGCTTCGTTGCCGACGAGATGCCCGACGCCGAAGAGGAAGCCATGAACCGGTTCCTCTCCGACGAAATCGAGCAGGCGCTCAGTACGCTGCCGGCCCGCGATGCGAAGGTGTTGCGTTTCTACTTCGGTCTGGACGGCGGCCGCGAGCACACGCTCGAGGAGATCGGCTCCATGCTCGGCGTCACGCGCGAGCGGGTGCGCCAGCTGCGCGATCGCGCGCTCAAGCGGTTGCGCGAAGGCGACGTAGGTCGTGCGTTAGGCAGCTTCGCCGCCTAACGCCGTGCGCCGTGGGCACGATGCACGAAGGCCCGCGCTGGTGGCGCGGGCCTTTGTGCATCCTGCCCACGGCGGTTCAGTTGGAGGTCGAATCCGTCGTGCCCAGTCGCCGCTTGGTCCAGATCACGATCGTGCCGCACGGACCGCCATCCGCACCCTGGAACTGCCCCGGCGTCTCGGCCGAGCTCTTGTAGACTTCGATCGCCGCGATCTCCTCGGGACGAACCACCTGGTCCAAATCGTCGCCCATCGACAGGAACGGCGAACCGTCGATGTAGTACTGCACCGGACAACTGGCGCCGGTCACATTCCGGTTTACCTGTACCGAATACCCCTCGCCGTCCCACGCCACGGTAAGACCCGGCACCTGACGAAAGAGATCGGTGCTGCTGATCGCGCCGCTCTTCTGGATCTGGTCCAGGTCCATGTAGTAGCCTAACCCGGATTTCTTGCGTTGGTCGAAGCCCGCGATCTGCGACCCGCGCTTCGCCGTGATCTCCATCGTCTTGAGCACGTTCGTGCGCTCGTCCAACGTCGCGGTGAGCGTGCTCGGCCGCCGCGGCGAGAGGTCGACCGCGAAGCGTTTGGGCGAGAATCCGATCTCGCGGACCTCGACGCTCTGCGTTCCGGCCGGCAATCCCGTCAGCCGGAACGCGCCGTTCACATCGCTGCGCGCGGACAGCTGCGTGCCTAACAATAGGACCATGGCGCCCTCGAGCGGCTTGCCTTCCGCGGACGTCACGTTGCCCGAGAGCATCGCCGTGCCGAGCGGCGCCGGCTTGCGCGCCGCCGCGGCCGACGTGTCCGGATGGCCCGGCGCGCCGGCGCCCGGTGCACCGGTGGTCGGCGCGCTCACCGCCGGCGGCGCTTCCGCCACCGTGGTGGGCCGTTCGCCTAACAGCACGTCGCGCAGCGCGAGCCCGTTTGGCGGCACGCTCACCTCGATCCAGCCGCTCGCACCCGTTTTGGAACGGGCCTGAAGTCGCACCGGCGTGTCCGTCGGCACACCGCAGGCGCGAAACGTGCCAACATCATCCGTCAGCACACTCGTTGCCTGAGGAACTTTGAGCACCGAATTCGCCGCCACGCTCACACCCGTCCACATCAGCACCACGCGCACGTCGGAGAGCGGTTTCTCGCTCGACGCGTCGCGCACGATCCCCATGACGAGTCCCTTGTCGCCCCCTCGCGCCGAGTCGGGACAGGCCGCGGCCACCACCGTCTGTGCCGACGGAACGTACAGCTGCACGAACGCCGGCTTGCCGCGCGCGATAACCACTTCCTGCGTGGGTGGTGTGATGCCCAGCGAATCGAGTGTCGGGTGAAAGAAGCCGACCTTGTACACCCCATCAGGCAGACCGTGAACCACGAAGCGGAACCGCCCAGATGGATCGGTGATCGAGGAAAAGGTCGTGTTCGTGATGAGTACCGTGGCACCAGCCAACGGCAGCTCACGCAGACTATCGAGCACGAACCCGCTCACGACCTCGGAGTCTCCCGCCGCGGCTGCGCCGGTATCGGCGCTCGCCGACGCACGACTCGCTTGGGCGGCGTCCGAGCGCGTGGTCCCCTTCTTGATTGCTTGTGCGGAGACGCTCACCGCGATACTGCAGGCGAGCGTGACGACGACGAGGGCTCGGACCATGGGAATTCGATGCTCGGAGATAGCGCAAGGCCGAAATGCCGCGCTACTGAAGCTTCGGCGTCGGACTCGAAAATCTCAACACCCATGCGAGCGTTTTTGCGCTCGGCCGGCCGCCGCGCGTTGCCGGAGTCATCGCCGTGGCGCAGATTATGAACGTGATCGAGGCGACCGGACGATGGGTCCGCTTCAGAATCGAAGAAGCCGGGCGTGCGGGTCGCTTCATCGAGGAAGCCGCGCGCGCGACCGTCTCTCTCCGCTCCTGGTTTCCCAACGCCACGCTGCAGATGCGGCGACTCGGCGTCGACTCGCTTCCCATCGGGTTGCTGATTGCCGTCTTCACCGGCATCGTGCTGGCGCTCCTGGCGAGCTATTCGTTCACCGGCGCCGTTCCTCTCTATTTCGTCGGCACGTTGGTCGAGAAGACGATCACGCTGGAGCTCGCGCCCGTGCTCACGGGACTTGCACTCGCCGGGCGCGTGGGCGCGAACATCGCCGCCGAGTTGGGCACGATGCGCGTGACGGAGCAGGTGGACGCGTTGGAAACGCTGGCCTACGATCCGGACGCGTATCTGGTCGTGCCGCGCGTGTTCGCCGGGACGCTCATGTTCCCGTTGATCGTCGGCGTGGCGATGATCGTTGGGTTAGGCGCAGGCTGGCTCGCCTCGATCGGATTTCTGCAGTTGTCCACTGACGAATTCTTGAAGGGCGCGCGCATGTTCTACACCGCGTTCGACGTCGAATACGGGCTCGTGAAGGCTGCCAGCTTCGGGTTTGCGGTCACGCTCATCGGATGCTACAAAGGACTCCGCGCCCGCGGCGGCGCCGAAGGTGTTGGGAATGCGGCGACGGCAGCGGTGGTGTACTCCGCGGTAATGATCCTGGTGCTCGATGCTTTCTGGGCCATGACCTGGCTCCATGGACGGTCCTGATGATCAAGTGGCTCGACGTGTACAAGGCGTTCGGCGAGAAAAAAGTGCTCGATGGCTTCACGCTCGATGTGCACGAGGGCGAAGCGGTCGTGATCATCGGCTATTCAGGCGCCGGCAAGTCCGTCGCGATCAAACACGTCGTCGGACTGCTCGAGCCCGACCGCGGCACCATCGAGGTGGACGACAAGGACGTGCCCACGTTGCCGCGCAAGGAGCTGTACGAATTGCGCGCGCACATCGGCTACGTGTTTCAGTTCGCGGCGCTCTTCGACTCGATGACCATCGGTGACAACGTCGCGATGGGATTGCGCAAACGCGGCGAGCTGTCGGAGAGCGAGATCGCGCAGCGCGTCGGCGAAACGCTCGAGTTGGTCGACCTGCCGGACGTGCAGCAGCAGTATCCGGCGGAGTTGTCGGGCGGTATGCGCAAGCGCGTGGGCATCGCGCGCGCGGTGGCGCTCCGTCCCAAGTACATCCTGTACGACGAACCGACCACCGGTCTCGACCCGGTCACGAGCGCCGTGATCGACGAGCTCATGATCCGGATGCGCGAGAAGTTAGGCGTGACGAGCGTCGTCATCACGCACGACATGCGGAGCGCGTACCGCGTGGGCAGCCGCATCGCGATGCTGTACGAAGGTCGCGTGAGGCAGGTGGGCACGGTGCAAGAGATTCAGCAGTCGAAGGACCCGATCGTGCGCCAGTTCATCGAGGGACGCGCGACGCTCGAAGACGGCGAGTCTCACTCGCCGACCAAGCCGGGGGCGGCCATCGCCGGCGGTGCCACCGCACGCGGAGGAGGGCGGGTATGAAACGCGGAAATGATTTCATCGTTGGCCTGGTGGTGATCGGGTCGGTCGTCGCCATCGTGCTCTTCTCGCTCTGGCTCAGCCAGGCGAGCCTGGGCTCCAAGGAGAAGGACGTCGTCGCGCGGTTCACCGACGTCGGCAACGCGAAAGTCGGCAACTCGGTCGTGATCCGCGGCGTGCAGGCGGGCCGCATCCAATCGATCGAGCTCGAGACCACGGGCTGGGTGCTGGTGAAGATGTCGTTGGACCAAGACATCAAGCTGCCGAGCAATCCGGTCGTGGTGCTCAGCGAGTCGAGCATGTTCGGCGAGTGGCAGGCGACGATCATGGAGCGCTCCGCGGCGCCGGATGACGCCGATGTTCAACAACAGCTCGCCCAGTCGGCGGCGGTCGGGCGGGGCAATGCAATCCCCGGCGCGCGGCTGCCGGACATCGCCCAACTCACGGCGGTGGCGGGCCGCATCGCCGGCGACATGTCGCGCGTGGCCGATCGCTTCCAGGTCGCCTTCGACGACCGCGCGGCGGCCGAGCTGCGCCAGTCGATCCGCAACTTCGCCGATCTGTCGGCGGAGCTCGAGCGCACGGTGCGCTCCCAATCGCAGAGCCTATCTCAGTTAGGCGCGGACGTGCACAAGACGGTGGGCACGATCAACGCCACGGCCGTGGCCGTGCAGCGCACGGCCGACCGCGTCGACTCGTCGACGTCGAAGGGACAGATCCACCAGATCATGGACAACGTCGGCCAGGCGTCGGAGGACATCAAGGTCACGTCGCACGACCTGCGCGATGCGTCGCACAGCCTGATGGCGACGCAGCAGCAGCTGTCGTCGGTGCTCACCCACGCCGACTCTGTGTTAGGCAAGATCGATCGCGGCCAGGGATCGTTGGGCATGATGGTGAACGACCCGACACTCTACCAGAACGGCGACGCGCTGCTGTCGCAGATGCGCGAGCTCGTGGCCGAGATTCGCGCCCACCCGCGCCAATACCTGAGCGTCAAGATCTTCTGATGGTCCGGTCGCGGGCGAAGTTGGAAACGTCGGCCGGCGGTGTCGTCTATCGCGTCGTGGATGGAGCGCCGCTGTTCCTGCTCATCCGCGATGCCTACCAGAACTGGGGATTCCCCAAGGGACATGTCGAGCGCGACGAGGCGCTGGAGTCGGCGGCGCTGCGCGAAGTCGAAGAAGAGACGGGTTTGCGAACCCTGACCCTGCGCGCGCCGATCGATACCATAGATTGGTACTTTCGGTTTCGTGGTCGCCTCGTGCACAAGGTCTGCCACTTTTTCCTCATGGAGAGCGCCACGTCCGCGACGTCGCCGCAGCGGGAGGAAGGCATCACCGCATGCTCATGGCTCGCGCTCGGCGACGCGTTGGACCGCGTGTCGTACGAGAACGCGCGCGGCGTGCTCACGCGCGCGGCGGAGCTGGTGCCCGAGGGCAGCGGGCCCCAAGCCCCGGCGGCACGGTGACGCCGCGACGCGTTAGGCGCACGCCGGCCGAGGCGTCGCGGCTGGTGGTGGCGCACGCGCCGCGCGCGCGTACGCGCGAATTGGTGCGCACCAGCGTCTCGCGCCGCGTTGGGCGCGTGGCGATTACGCGGTCACTCGGCACCCTCGACCGGAGGCTGCACGCGTCGCTGGTCGATGTCGTGGTCATCGACCTCGGGACCAACGAGGATGGGATTGGCGCGGCGGCGTTCGCGCGCGAGTTTCCGAGCGTTGCGTTCGTCGCGATGACGCCATTTCGCGCCGTCGACGCGCCGGCGATCGCGGCGTGCGTCACCTGCGGCGTCGCCGACATTCTGGCGGATGGTGTCGACGACGCGATGTTGCGGCACGCGGTGGCGGCGCATGGGTTTTCGTCGCGCTTCGCGTCGGCGCTCGCGGAGCCGCCGCGTGAGCTGGGGTTGGAGAGCCGGATCCAACGCAGCGCGTGGCGTTTCATTGCGGGTCGGGCCGGTCGTGTGGTGCGGACCCATGAGCTCGCGAAGGCCCTGGCCGTAACGCGGGAGCATCTCAGTCGGAGCTTCGGTCACAGCGGCAAGCCGCAAGCGACGCTCAAGCGGGTGATCGACTTGGTGCGGCTGCTCGCGGCGGCGGAACTGGCGAAGAACCCCGGCTATGATTTGCGCGATGTGGTTCGTCTATTGGGGTACGCGTCGGTGTCGCAACTTTCTGCGGTGGCGGAGCGTCTGGTGGGTCGACCGGCGACATCGCTGGCCCGGCTGCGGCCGGGTGATCTAATAGAAGGCTTTGTGCGCACGACATCCCGTCCTCTTGTCTCGTCCGGCGCCTTGTGATAAATTTCACAAGCTGCCGAGCGGATTCTTTCGGCGGGCCGGCCCAAACTCGCATTCGGACCTCCTAGCCCCAGGACGCCCATGGCATCCGACACGTCGCTCCGCCCCGCAGAGATCAAAGACATCCTCCTCCGCGAGATCGAAGCCGCCGATCTGCACGAGCTCGACGTCGAGGAAGTCGGCACCGTCCTCGAGGTGAAGGACGGCATCGCTCGCATCTATGGTCTCGCCAAGGCCATGGCCGGCGAAATGCTCGAGGTCACGTCCGCCGAAACCGGCGAGAAGGTCGTCGCGCTCGCGCTCAATCTCGAAGAGGACAACATCGGCGCCGTGATCCTGGGCGACTACTTGTCGCTCAAGGAAGGCGATGAAGTGCGGCGTACGAGCCGCGTGCTCGAGGTGCCGGTCGGCCAGGAAATGATCGGCCGCGTGGTGGACGCCCTCGGCAATCCGATCGACGGCAACGGTCCAGTCGCCGCGAAGCTGACGCGCAAGGTCGAATCCGACGCGCCGGGCATCATCGTTAGGCAGCCGGTGAAGGAGCCCTTGCAGACCGGACTCAAGGCCATCGACTCGATGATCCCGATCGGGCGCGGCCAGCGCGAGCTGATCATCGGCGATCGCGCGATCGGCAAGACGGCGATCGCGATCGACACGATCATCAATCAGAAGGGCACGGGTGTGATCTGCGTGTACGTCGCGATCGGCCAGAAGAAATCGACGGTGGCGTCGACGGTCGAGAAGCTCCGCCAGTTCGGCGCGATGGACTACACGATCGTTGTCGTCGCTGCAGCGTCCGATCCGGCGCCGATGCAGTACATCGCACCGTACACCGGTTGCGCGATGGCCGAGTATTTCATGTACCACGAGGGCAAGGCGACGCTGTGCGTGTACGACGATCTGTCCAAGCAGGCAGCGGCGTATCGCGCGATTTCGCTGGTGCTGCGTCGTCCGCCGGGACGCGAGGCGTATCCGGGCGACGTGTTCTACTTGCACTCGCGGCTGCTCGAGCGCGCGGCGAAGATCAGCGAGGATCCGTCCGTCGTCGACAACAAGATGATCTTCAAGCCGGGCGGCTCGCTCACCGCGCTCCCGATCATCGAGACGCAGGCCGGTGACGTGTCGGCCTACATTCCAACGAACGTCATCTCGATTACCGACGGCCAGATCTTCCTCGAGGCCGACCTTTTCAACGCCGGGACACGGCCCGCGGTGAACGCCGGTATTTCCGTGTCGCGCGTGGGTGGCTCGGCGCAGATCAAAGCGATGCGCTCCGTAGCCGGCCGGTTGCGCCTGGACCTCGCGCAGTACCGGGAGCTGGAAGCGTTCGCCGCGTTCGCATCGGATTTGGACAAGGCGACCAAGGCGCAGCTCGATCGCGGTATGCGCACGGTGGAAGTGCTCAAGCAGCCCCAGTACGCACCGGCGCCGGTCGAGCAGCAAGTCATGATCATCTACGCGGTGACTAACGGATACCTGGATGACGTCGCGGTAGGCGCGATCCGCGAGTGGGAGGCAGACTTCCACAAGTTCATGTCCGAGCAGTACGCAAACGTCGGTCAAGCAATTCGGAAAGAAAAGGTGCTCTCCAAAGAGACGGAGGCAGCGTTGCGGCAGGGAATCGAGGCGTTCAAGGGAATGGGGAATAGGGAAAAGGGAATGGGGCGCGGGGCCGGCAAATGACGCAATTCTCTCCCTTGTTCCTTTTCCATTGTCCCTCGTCCCTGTAGCCAATGGCTAAAGGCCGCGAGCTCAAGTCGCGCATCAAATCCGTCGAGGGGACGCGTAAGATCACGCGCACGATGGAAATGGTGTCGACGTCCAAGCTGAAGCGCGCGCAGGATCGCGTGGTGGCGGCGCGGCCGTACGCGCGTGCGCTCGCGGACGTGATCGCCGACCTCTATTCGCCCGTGCTCGCCGAGCAATTCCCGCTGCTGAGACAGCCGGCGGCGGTGAAGCGGGCGGCGGTCCTACTCATCACGTCCAATCGCGGACTCGCCGGCGCGTTCAACGCGAACCTGATCCGCGAGGCGCGCAACCTGCTGGCCAAGTTAGGCGCGGCCAACACCGACACCGAGTTGCACGTCGTTGGGCGCAAGGGGCTCGGCTACTTCCGGTACATCGGTGCGGCGGTAGCGTCATCGCGTGTCGACATCGGCGACAAGCCGCGCGCCGAACACGCGACCGAGCTCGTCGATGGCTTGATGCGCGACTTCGTGAGCGGCCGGTTGGACGCCGTGTACGTCGTGTACGCGAAGTACAACTCGCCGTTGTCGACGCCGCCCGCGACGGATCGCATTCTTCCGGTCGCGCCGCCGGAGCGGAAGGGTCCGGCGCGCGACTATCTGCTGTTCCCGAGCGCCCAGGCGATTCTGACGCAGCTGCTGCCGCTGTACGTGCGCAACGCGGTGTACCGCGCGCTCGTGGAAACGGCGGCCGGCGAGCAAGGCGCGCGGCGCACGGCGATGAAGAACGCCACGGACAACGCGGGCGAGATGCTCAACGTGCTGCGGCGCACGTACAACCGGGCGCGGCAGGCGCAGATCACGCAGGAGATCGCCGAGATCGTCGGTGGCGCGGAAGCGCTCAAGGGCTAACGGACTAACGGAACCCCGCGGACGCCGACGGCGGCCGCGACGCACTCTTTCGGGGAACACACGCATGGCTGCCACACACACCGGCAAGGTCGTCCAGGTGATCGGTCCCGTGCTCGACGTCGAGTTCGAGGCGGAGCATCTCCCGGAGATCTACAATGCGCTCGAGATCGATCAGGACTCCGACGGCGGCGGCCACGTCCGGCTGGTGGCCGAGGTCCAACAGCACATCGGACGCAACCAGGTGCGCGCCGTCGCCATGTCCAGCACCGACGGCGTCGAGCGCGGCATGGACGTGACCGACCTCGACGGGCCGATCTCGGTGCCGGTGGGGAACGCCGCGTTAGGCCGCATCCTGAACGTGCTCGGCGAGCCGGTCGACAACGGGCCGGCCATCCCGAAAGACACGCCCCGGTGGGCGATCCACCGGCAGAGCCCGGCCTTCGTCAATCTCGAGCCGAAAACGGAGCTGTTCGAGACGGGCATCAAGGTCATCGATCTCATCGCCCCGTTCGTCAAAGGCGGCAAGATCGGGCTCTTCGGCGGCGCCGGCGTGGGCAAGACCGTCATCATTCAGGAGCTGATCAACAACGTGCAGAAAGGGCACGGCGGCCGCTCGGTGTTCTGCGGCGTCGGCGAGCGCACCCGCGAGGGGAACGACCTGTACCTCGAGTTCAAGGAAGCCAAGATCCTCGACTCGGTGGCGCTCATCTACGGGCAGATGAACGAGCCGCCGGGCGCGCGTCTCCGCGTCGGGCTCTCAGGCCTAACGGTGGCCGAGTACTTCCGCGACGTCGAGAACCAGGATGTGCTCCTGTTCATCGACAACATCTTCCGCTTCACGCAGGCGGGCTCCGAGGTGTCGGCCTTGTTGGGCCGCATGCCGAGCGCCGTCGGATACCAGCCGACGCTGGCCACCGAGATGGGCGACCTGCAGGAACGCATCACGTCCACCAAGAATGGGTCCATCACGTCGGTGCAGGCCATCTACGTTCCCGCCGACGACATCACCGACCCGGCGCCGGCCACAGCCTTCGCGCACCTCGACGCGACGGTCGTGTTGTCCCGCGCGCTCACCGAGATCGGGATTTACCCTGCGGTGGATCCCCTCTCGTCGGGCTCCCGGATTCTCGCCGCTCAGTATCTTGGTGATCGGCATTACAACGCGGCGTCCGAGGTGCTGCGTATTCTCCAGCGGTACAAGGAACTGCAGGACATCATTGCGATCCTCGGCATGGACGAGCTGTCCGAGGACGACAAGCGCGTGGTCGCCCGTGCGCGGCGCGTGCAGCGAT
>JANWIK010000088.1 GCA_025449955.1 Gemmatimonadaceae bacterium | reverse complement strand
TTCGCGGCGAAGAAGAGACGCGATGGTTCGGGTGGCCCGAACGGATTCAGCACGCTCATCGGAGACCCGTCGCGACGCAGCAGCGCAAGCGCCGCGACGCTCGCGAGCTCGAGCAGCGTGTAGGCGAGCGCGAGCGTTAGGAGCGAGGGTCCGTCGCGCGAGCGGGTGGCGCTACCTGGCGGCTCCATTGCGTCCGATCCAGCTGTCGAGCGACACTTCCCAGATGTTGGCCAACCCGTTGTTCCACGCTTCCATCATCGCCAGACCCTTCTCGGCGGTTTCGCCGGGTTGCGAGGTAATGGGGACTTCACGCCTGGTCGAGTAGTAGAGCGTGCGATGGTCCGGGCCCAGGCGCGCCTCGATGTCGTTGGACTGCGGCGGACTGACCGCGTCGCCCATGAACGCCGGCGTGCCCCAGGTGTCGCCCTTCTTGAACGCGATGAAGAGCGACGTCCCATTCGCCTTCATGCGCGCCGACGAAAACACGATGAACGATTCGTCCGGCGCGACCGCTGGATCGTAGTCGCCTACCGAGTCCCCTGCACTGATCGGAACTTCCACGGGCGTGTCGTACGTGCCATGCGAGAACTGCGCGCGAAAGATGTGAAAGCGTGCCTGCTCCCCGACAGGCTTCATGAAGTACACGCTTCCATCCGCGGCGATACTTGGCGAGAAGATCGAGCCGTTGCCGTTGATGACGTCCGGCAGCCGGTGCGGCTCGCCCCAGCCGTTAGGCGTGCGATCTACGCGCCAGAGATTGCCGCCGATGCCCGGCTGCGCGGCGCCGTTGTAGTAGGCGTCGATCGCTTTGCCGCCGGCAGTCGCGGGGCGATTGGAGGCGAAGATCAAGAACGATCCGTCGGGTGCCATCGTCGCCTCGAGATCGCGCCACGTGCCGGAGAACGACGCGATCGCCGGCTTCGTCCATTTGCCGGCGGACAGGTGCGAGACGAGAATCACCGATTGCGACGAGTTGGCGCGCGTGAAGAACACGGTTCGCCCATCGGGCGTGAACGCGGGAGACAGATCGTTCGCCGGGCCCGAGATGACGCCGGGCGAGAAGACCTTTGGCTCCGGCTGCTGCGCCGCTGCGGGCGCGCCGCCTACAACCGAGCAGGCGACGACAATGGCGACGGAGCCGAGCTGCAATGCGACCACGGAATTCCGGTTAGGCATCTGGTCGAGACCTGTTCGTCTGAAGTATGGCCGTCACGTGGCGTCGAGCGCCGCGCGGGGATCCACGCCCGATGCCCGCAGCGCGGGCAGCACGCAGGCCAGCGCGGTGGTGCCCAACAAGAGTAGTACCACGGCGCCGAGCGTGATCGGATCAGCGACACCCACCTGGTAGAGCATCGAATGGAGGAGACCGCCAGCGGCGAGCGCGAGCGCGATGCCGACCGCCAGCCCGATCACGGCGAGCCGGAATCCGTCAGCGAGAACCATCTGGACCACCTGCTCGCGCGTGGCGCCGAGGGCGGTGCGGAGGCCGAATTCCTGGCGGCGTTGATGCACCGAGAACGCGATTACGCCGTAGAGACCGATCATCGCCAGCACGAGCGCCACCGCGCCGAATGCGCTCATGACCAACGTGGCGAAGCGCGCGTTGGCGCTCGCGTCGCTCACCAGCTCGTCGATCGTGCGAATGCGGGCGAGCGGGATGTCCGGATCCACCGCCGCCACGGCGCGCTGAATCGGCCCGACGAGGTTGGCCGGATCGACCGCGCTCCGCACGACGAACTGCATCGTCGAAAACGTCGGATACGGATTCTGCGTGTACGGCACGAACATCTCCGGCCTCGGCGACTCCGTGAGGGAGAAGCGCTTCATATCCGCGGTCTCGCCGATCACGGTCATCCACGGCACGGTCATCTGCGGCGTGCCTAACCGCAGACGCTTGCCGATGGGATCCTGGCCGGGCCACAACCATTGGGCCATCGATCGGTTCACGATCACGACACCCGGCGTCGCGTTGTCATCGGACGGCAAGAAGTCGCGGCCTGACAGCAGCGGGGTGCCGAGTGTGGCGAACAGGTCGTGGCTCGCCACGGTGTACTCGACGATCGGCTTGGCGTTGTTGTCCGACAGGCGAGGGTCCGCGCCGTCGGGCGTGAACACCGTGGACTCCTGGGCCCCGCTCATCGGCAACGGCTTGCCGATCGCGGCGGCTTTGACGCCGGGAATGGCGCGAATGCGCTCCAGTGCGTCGCTGATGAATGCCACCGACCTCGGGTGGTCCATGCTCGTGGCCATCTGCGTTTCCGGATAGCGGAGCGCGGGCAATGTGACCTCGAACGTCAGCCCATGTGGCGCCGAGAAGCCGAGGTCGCCGCCCAACTCGTGCGCGAGGCTGCGCACGAGAAGGCCGGAGCCGATCGCGAGCATCACCGATAGCGCGACCTCCGCGCTCACCAGCACCCGCCGCAGCTTGACGGACATCGCATCGCCGCCCGTCTTGCGGCCGCCCTGTCTGAGCGCGTCGGCCAAGTGCACGCGACTCGCGCGCATGGCCGGGGCGAGACCGAACAGCAAGCCGGCGATCATGGTCACGCCGATGGCCACGGCGGTCACGCGCCCATCGAACGTGACGTCGGCCAGGCGCGGCAGGCGCGACGGGCCCACCGTGCGGACCAACGAGACGCCGCACACGCCGGCCAACGTGCCTAACGCACCGGCGATCCCGGTAATGAGCATGGCTTCGATCAAGAGGACGCGCGCGATGCGCGGCGTCGAGGCGCCCAAGGCGGCGCGGATGGCCAGCTCGTGGCGGCGCGATTGGAGGCGCGCCAGGAGCAGTTGCGCCGCGTTGACGCAGGCGATCATCAACAAAATCGCCGCCGCGCCGAACAAGGCGAACAGCATCGCACTCACATCGCCCACGACCTGCGTGCGGAGCGGGATCGCGCGCGAGCCCCACCATCCCCTGCCCTTGGGAAACAGGTCGTCCTGGAGCTTCGCCATGCGATCCAGGTCGGCCTGTGCTCCGGCCAATGTGACGCCCGGGTTCACGCGGCCGATGCCGGCGAGCTCCGACGGGCCGTTCGTCGGCGGTTTCATCGGGACCCAAAGCTCGGTGGCCTCCGGCATCTGGAAGTCGCCGGGCATTTCGGCGCCGCGCGGGAACGCGAAGCCTTTGGGCGCCACGCCGATAATGGTGTACGGCTCGGCGTTGAGCGAGATGGTGCGGCCGACGACGCTCGGATTGCCGCCGAACCGCCGCTGAAACAGTGCCCAACTCAACACCACGACATGGTCCTTCCCGGGTGCTTCTTCGTCGTGCGAAAACGCCCGCCCCAACGCCGGCCTAACGCCGATGGTGCTGAAGAACTCGGAAGTGACCAGCGTGCCATTGAGCCGTTCGGGCGACGTGGTGCTGCCGATGTTGTACAATTGCGAGACGAACGCCGAGATGCTCGTGAACTGCTGCCGGTGCGCGCGGAGGGTTTCGATCAGCTGTCCGTCGAGCGGCTGCTCGGAAAATCCGAGGTTGAGCGACGGGTAGCTGCCCCAGATGAGGACGATCTGTTCCGGGTGTCCGAACGGGAGCGGCTTGAGGAGGATGCCGGACACGACGCTGAACATGAGGGTCGTGGCCGCGATGCCCAACGTCAGGACGAAGATCGTGACGCCGCTGAAGACGCGGTGGCGGGCCAGGGAGCGGATGGCGAAGTGGAGGTCGCCGCCTAACGTGTCGCGCAGGGGCGCGCTGGGTTGGCCGTGCACGTTGCGGAGCGCCTCCTTCACCGACGCGATCGGCCCGAAGTCGCGTTCGGCTTGGTCGCGGGCCGACGTCGGGTCCATGCCGCGCTCGATGTTGAGGCGCGTCTGGAGGTCGAGGTGCGTCCGGAGCTCGTCATCCAGGTCGCGTTCGACGGCGCGCGGGGTGAGGAGCAAGCGAATGTTGCGGAGGACTTCGCGGATGGTCGGCATGGGTCCTCACCTGGTCTGCAGGATGAGGTTGACGGCGCGGGAGTAGCTGCGCCACACCTGGGTTTCTTTCGTTAGGCATTGGCGGCCGCGCGCCGTGATCCGGTACGAGCGCACCCGGCGCGCGGTGGCGGACATGGTCCATTCGGCGTCGACGAATCCGCGTCCCTCGAGGCGGTGGAGCGCCGGGTAGAGCGATCCCTGGTTGACCGTGAGGAGCTGTTCGGAGATCTCGTTGATGCGTTGCGAGATGTCCCAGCCGTGTCGCGGTCCAAGCGAGAGCACTTTGAGGATGAGCAGATCGAGCGTGCCTTGGAGCAGCTCTGTTGTCGACTCCATAGGTGTCCCTTGCTGTCGTTAGGTGCACGATGGGGGCCGTCTTGTAGAATGTCAACATCGGAAGCGTGCAGCACGGCTGACGTTGGCACGTGGTGTTCGTTAGGGAAATGTCAGAGTGCCTCGAGGATGGCGCGGACGAGCGTGACGAGTCCGGCGATCAGAATGGCGCCGCCGGCGCCGAGGGTGAGGTAGGCGAACGGCGAAGCGCCGGGATAGAGGAGTGAGATCGCGTGGTCGCGCGGGTCGTAGGAGACCATCACGGATTGACCCGGGCGGAGCTCCTCTTCTCGAATGAGTCGGAGCATGGATGCGGGGCCCGGCTCGCCTAACGTCGAGCCTTGGTATGGTTTGCCGCCGACACTATAGTCGTACTCGGCGTGTGGGAGCTGTTCCACTTCGGGGCCGGGCGCGAGCTCCAACGAGACGGCGACGTCATCTTCGCTCGTGCGAACGCGGCCCACGGTGCGGGGCCAGCGGAGACTGGCGTGTGCGCGCAGGGTGCTGGGCAGAAAGGTCGCGATGATGACGACCCCGGAACCGATGACGTAGAATGGAAAAGCTAGATCGGATGGACGGAGGTTGGTCGCCATGTCGAGGATGATCGGTCCGGACGGTGCCGAGTGGCGTTGTTCACGCGACGCAGAAGGGTGCTAAGATACGGCGCGACCACGCAATGTCACGATGGACGCGAAAGAACGGTGGGGAGCACCACCCATGCCTTGTCGGGTAAGGCCGTCGCGGCCAGGAGTGGCTGGAGGCTGCCGACCTACCGTTTGGCGACGCGCGATCCGTTAGTCAGCGACGCGACGCGTCGAGCTCGTGCAGCACGTGCTGGGCAAGCCGGCTCTGGATGACGAGCGGCGCGTCCGCGTCGCGCGCCACTTGGGCGCGGAACTGCACGAGGCCGAACGCGCCCGCCAGCTCCTCGCCCGAGAGTCGCACCGACATGACGGGGTCGTCGAGCGCCGCGCGGGCCGCTGCGATTACCCGCGCCGAGTCTTCGCCGGGCACCGAATCCTTCATGGACGCAAGGTCCCCGAGCGCGCTCGCCCGGACGCCTTCGGGTAGACCGGGTTGTGCTTCATCGAGCAGCACGGACGCCGCGCGCGGATCACGCGTGGCGGCAAGGGCGGCGAGCACGGCCGTTAGCACGTGGACGTCGCGGCCGGTGCGCACCTCCGCCGCCAGCACCGGCTCGGCGTTCGCGCTCCGCGACTGGCCGATGCCGCGCGCCGCGGCGGCCTCGACGGCATAGCTGGAATCGGCGTGCAGCGCGCTCACGAGCGCGGCGTAGGCGTCGCTGTCGCCGGCCAAGCGGCGGAGGCCTAACGCAGCGGCGGCGCGCACGCGGGTGTCGGGTTGCGCGCGCAGCGCCTCGATCAGCGCGAGTCGCGCCTCGTCCGTACCGATCCGTCCGAGCGAGGCCGCCGCCGCGGCGCGGACGCCGTAGAAGCCGTCGGTGCGCAGCGCCTGCGCGAGCACACGCGCGCGCTCCCCCGTCGCCGCCACGTCCATTGCGCCGAGCTGCTCGACCGCGCCTAACCGGCTCATCATCGCCGGGTCGTGCTCGGCCTGCGCCGCGAGCGCGCCGAGCGGTTGCGGGAAGTCCAGCGTCTTGTCGATGAAGCCGTCGGGATCGAAGTCCACCCACGCGGGCGCAAAGGAGAGCGGGACTTGGAACTCCTGCGACGCCAGGGAATCGTCCACTTGCACCGTGGTGGACTCCTGTCCTGCACCGTGGAACGCGAGCTCGACCGGCATGCGGAAGATCGGCGTGAGCGAGTCGACGTGCTGCACCTGCTCGATGTGTACCACCTCGACGCGTCGCGTCGAATCGTACCGCGCCGACACGCGATAGCTCGGCGTCCCGGCCATGAACACCCACTCGCGGAAGAACCAGCCTAACTCCAGTCCGGTGGACTCCCGAATGGCATCGACGAGATCGCCCGTGGTTGCGGTGTGAGCATGGTGCAACACGAGGTAGTGGTGGAGGGCGCGGAACAAGGTCTCGTGCTGCGACGCCGGCTGGGCCGCCGCGGACGAGCCGTCCACGATGTAGCGCAGCATGTCGATCACCGCGGCGCCCTTCTCGTGCGTGATGGCGTCGAACATGTCTAACGGGTCGTCGTAGTGCCGGTCGACGATCGGACGGAGATAGTCGCGGGCGTCCTGCGCCCGCGCGAGCGCCTCGTCCTGCGACATCTCGTAGCGGAAGGCGTCGTTGCCGCTGTGATCCTGCGTGTACAGCGCCTCCATGTACGTCGCGAATCCTTCGTTGAGCCAGATATCGGCCCAATCGCGTCCCTGCACGTAGTCACCGAACCATTCCTGACCCAGCTCGTGGGCCACGAGCGCGGTGCTCGGGTAATCGGCGTCGGCGCGGGCATCATGCAGCGTGTTGTCGGTGAGCGTCGTGGCGCTCACATTCTCTTGTCCACCGAACAGGTAGTCGTGAACGGTCGTCTGCGCGTACTGCTCGTACGGGTATGCCACACCGGTGGCGCGCGCGAAGAACCCGATCATGTCGGGCGTTAGGCGGAACGACCGCCGCGCGGTGGCCGTGTCGATGCGACGCGGCACGTAGTAGTCCACCGGCGTGGCGCCTGCATGATCGGTGATCTCGCGCCACGGACCGACGGCGATCGAGACCAGATACGAGCTGTGCGGAACGCGCTCGACCCAGTCGTACGTGGTGGTACCGGCACCGTGTGTCACCCGCGCCAGGCGGCCGTTCGAGACCACGACCTGTCCCGCCGGGACAGTGGTGATGGTCTCGCTGGTGGCCATGTCGTTCGGGTAGTCCCAACACGGGAACCAGTAGTGATTGAGCTCGGGCTCGCCCTGCGAGAAGACCTCACGCGGCGCGTCCGGATACGCCTTGGTGGGATTCACGAAGAAGAGCCCGGTGCGCGGCGCACCATGATAGATGATGCGGACGCGCAGGGTGGCGCGTGCATCGTACGCGCGATCGAGTGTGATCCAGAGACGCGAACTGTCGGTGGCAAACGAGAGCGGAGTCTCTGGGCCGGCGGCGCTCTCGAGGCGCGCCGAGTCGATCGTTAGGCCGGCGCTGTTCAGATAGAATTTGCGGAAGGCGGCGCCGAATGGACGGAGCGTGACGACTTCGTCGCCGAATACCACGCCGCGCGGTTCGTCGAAATGCATCGACAGCCGATAGTCGAGCACGTGGTAGCTGCGGCTGGGCGCCCAGTGCCAGACCGCTGGATGGCCGAACGGCGGCGGACCATTTTGCGCCGACGCCGCGACTGTGAGGCACGCCGCGGCGAGAGCCAAGCCAATCGTGCGCATTCAGCCCGACGCTATGCGTGGCGCAGGACGAACTGCGCCTCGACCTTGCGTTGCGGATTGACGATGGTCACGGAATGCACTTCGCGCGTCGCGAGGGTAATTGGTATGCAGCCTGTGCCGCGATTCGTGCAGCGTTAGACCAGGCTGACGTCGCGAGCACGACGTTGGGCCGCGGCACGAG
>JANWIK010000087.1 GCA_025449955.1 Gemmatimonadaceae bacterium | reverse complement strand
GCGGCGCGCCGAGCTCATGGCGTCACGGGTCCGAGCCGCGCGACGATGTCGTGCGCCCGGACCAGCGCCGCCACCGGAATACCCTGCGCTTCGATCGTCTCGCGCCCGCCCTCCTCGCGATCGACCAACGCGAGCACGCCGGCTACGGTACCACCTTCGTCTTGTACCGCATCGATGGCGCGAAGCGCAGATCCTCCCGTCGTGATGACATCTTCGACGATGGCCACACGATCGCCGGGCATGAACGGACCTTCGATCCGTTTTCCCGTGCCGTGCGTCTTGGGTTCTTTGCGTACCGTGAACGCACGCCTCGGCCGCCCCGAGCACGCGCTGGCGTAGCTGATCGCGTACGCAATGGGATCGGCGCCGAGCGTAAGGCCACCCACGCAGTCGACATCCCAACCTCGCTCATCGAGCAAGGCGAGCCCAAGCGACCCAATGAGCGCCAACCCATCCGGACTCATTGTCGTGAGCCGGGCGTCAATGTACAGTGTTGACGAGCGGCCCGATGCAAGAACGAACTGTCCACGCCGTGCCGAACGCGTGGCAAGCAGCGTCACGAGTCGTTCGTGTTCGGTCATGGCCGTAGCTTACCGGCGCGTGTCTCCGACGTCAATCGAGTCGGCGCGCACACTGCGTCGGCTGGCGATTTCGCTCGCTGGCGCGAACATATGCACCTGTCGACTAGAGCCGTTCGTCTCCGCGCATCGTCGATCGCCCTCTCGTTAGCGCTGATTTTTGCGCTCGCGGGCCTCTACGCGGTCGATCGATCGCTCTCGACCTCGAATCGCGCGCAGGTCCAAGTCGAAGCGGCAGAATCCGCGGCGCTCGTCGGCGGGTTCATCGCTGTCCACACCGAAGCGCTGCAGTCCATTCGCGGCCTGTACTTGGATACCACGCGCGTGGTGCAAGGCGAGCAGTTTCAATCGCTCGTCAGCTCGATGACGCAGTACGCGAACTCGTTCCGTCGAATCTGGATAACGGACACCGCGGGGCGCGTGCGTGAACAACATCTTTTCGGTCCCGTGTCCGCGCCGCTCGCCGCGGGTCTCGACGTCGACACAGTGACGAACCTCGACATCGGTCGCCTCGCCGCCCAAGCGCGCGCAACGCGCAAAGGCCAAGTCACGAAACCCGGTCCTCTCCTCACGGGAGGCCGCGGCGTTCTGATGCTCGAACCGATCTACGTCGGCAACGGATTTCGCGGCTTCGCCGGTGGAACCATCACGACCGACGCGATCCTGGCGAGCGTGATGCAGGCCCGGCCTCGCGTGCGCGGACAACTCGTTCTCGTCGTCGGGAACGACACCGTCGCATCAACGGACCGAGTGCTGACACACGAATCCAATGTCGACACGGCATCATCGTCCTTGACGGTCCCCGGCGGAGCGGAGTGGCGTGTGATCGTCACGCGCCGCTCGAGCTACGCCAATATTCGTCCGCTCGTGTGGGGCATCGGCTTGGCGACCCTTAGCGCGCTCATCGTCATGTTGCTGCACGAGCGGCGACAAGGCATTCGCCTGAGCGAACGCTCAGCGGAGCTCGAGCGCCTGTCGGCCGAATTGCTCCGCGCGAATCGCTCCAAGAGCGAATTCCTCGCCAACGTCTCGCACGAGCTGCGTACACCGCTCAACGCGATCGTCGGATTCGTCGAGTTATTGCGTGATGGTGTGTACGGTGAGCTCGGACAACGTCAGGTATCGCCGGTCGAGCGCATCGCGTCGTCCGCCAATCACCTTCGCTTGCTGGTCGATCAGATTCTTGACCTCGCGAAAATGGCGGCTGGCCGCCTAGAGGTGCATCGCGAATCGATCGACGTGCGCGCCTTCGTCCTAACGGTGGCGAGCGAGGTCGAGCCGCTCATCGCCGAGCGCGGGCTCGACTTCTCGATCGCGGTGAGCGCCACGTTGCCGCGCGTGCGGACGGATCCGATGCACCTGCGCCAGATCTTGATGAACTTGCTCAGTAACGCGACCAAGTTCACGCCATCCGGCAGCATCACCATTCGGGCGCGCTACGTCGCGCCCGCGCCGCCTGGACCGATCGTTAGTCACGTCGGTGTGGCTCGGCCGTTGATAACGGCGGTCACGTCGCAACTTTCGTTGCCGACGGCGGTCGCGCATACGGCGGCGCAGCCCGGTGGTCCGCCCGTCGCCGACAGGCCGGCGTCGACGCATGGCGGCTGGATCGCCGTCGAGGTGTGCGACACCGGCATTGGCATCGCGGCGTCCGAGCGCGAACGCATCTTTGGGGAATTCGAGCAGGTGAATGCCGGCCCTCGCGGAGATTCGATACGGCGCGGCACGGGCCTTGGTCTCGCAATTTCGCGGCGCCTCGCCCGTCTGTTAGGCGGCGACATCGCGCTCGAGAGCGACTATGGCAAAGGCTCTACGTTCATCGTATGGCTGCCGATCGAGCAGGAAGCCGTGCGACAGATATCACAACCGGATGCGTCGGCGGAGGCGGGCTCCGCCGCGCACGGATCGTGAGCCGCTAGAGACGAGGTGTCTCGGGATCGTCCCGATGCAGCAGCGAGCGCACGCGCCGGAACAAACCGTCCTTGCGGGCCGGTGGCGCCTCGACCGCCGCACGCAACGCAGTCGCGAACGACAGCGTGTCCGGATACCGGTCGGCCGGATTGCGCGCGAGACCCTTCATCACCACCGTTTCGATTCCGGGCGAGATGTCGAGGCCCTTGCGGGATGCGAGGAGCGGGATCGGCGGTTGTGAGAGCAGCTGCGTGAACATCTCTCGCTGCGACTTCGCCGTGTACGGCAGCGAGCCCGAGAGCAAGTAATACGCGATCGTCGCCAGACTGTACTGATCTGCCGCCGCGGTCACCAGCTGCCCCGACAACGCTTCCGGTGCCACGTACATGAGCGTGCCCACGAAAAATCCGGCGCGCGTTAGGCGCTCATCGGGCGAGAGATCGGTCTGCGCGGCGATGCCGAAGTCGAGCAGCTTCGCCTGCTTCGTCGGCGGATCGTACATGAGGTTGTCGGGCTTCAGATCGCGATGAATGATGCCCGCGGAGTGCGCGGCATGTACGGCTTCGGCGATCTGCTGGATGATGCTCGCGACCTCGGCCGGCAGAAGCGGCGCGTGCCGCTTCGCATACTTCTCGAGCAATTCGCCGGGCGCCCATTCGGTCGCGAGGAAGTGCAGCCCGGGGCGCGCCTCTCCGATCTCGATGGTCCGGACGACGTTAGGATGAATCACCTTCGTCCCGTACGTCGCCTCGCGAAGAAACCGGGCTACGGCTGTTTTGTCGTTGCGCAATTTCTCGCGCAACACTTTCACCGCGACAGTGCCGTGCTGCGGATGATCGGCGCGGTACACTACCGCCGTTCCTCCTTCGCCGACCATATCGTGGAGCGTGTATCCAGCGAGCGTCGTCCCGGAGAGATTCTCGCGACTCACGCCGGCGAAGCTAATGGCACTGCGATGACCCAGCAAGCACGGAGTTGCGCTTGAATCGCGATCCGGGTCGCTTGCATCGGTCCTTTCTCAATCTCGAGTGTGTCATGGGACCTAAGTGCAGGTACGAAACCGCCGGATCGGCCACAAAAAATAGTGAAAATGCGAGCCGATCGGGCGCTGCAACACGAATACGTGCTGTCCAGCCTAGTCCCGTCAAGAAGGTCGCTATGTAGGCGCAATACTGGCGCTATCCAGGTATGAGATCTAGCGCGTTGTATCCTTAGGCCGATCACCGGTCCGCGTTTGCGGCGAACGAGATCCAATCAACTGGCCAAGAGCCAATGCCTAACGCACCCGCCACCCCTCAGCCGCGACGCCTCCATATGTATCTTCTTGTGCCGCATGGCGTTTCTCTTGACAAAATCGCAGGTCGAAACTATATAGGCGCCCGCAAAGCCGCCGCCGGCCTTGCCCCGCACAACGCCGTGCAGGATCCGTTTCATCCCGCAGGAGGCTGCTCGAATGGCCAGAGGGAAAGTGAAGTGGTTCAACGATGCCAAAGGTTATGGCTTCATTGAACAGGAGAGCGGTGAAGACGTCTTCGTGCATTTCTCCGCAATAACAATGGACGGCTTCAAGACGCTCACTGAAGGACAGGAGGTCGAGTTCGAAATCCGCACCGGCGACAAAGGACTCCACGCCGCCAACGTTCAGCGGGTAAGCTAGACACTCCTCAAACTCACGGGCCATTCGATCCCCGATTTCGCCTGCCTGCGTTATGTGGCAGGCGTTGGTGTCTGGAGACCGGGCTCGCGCGAATCCGCTTTGCGACTACTATCGCAACGCGGATTCGTCTTTTTCTACTGATCGCGCACGCGTCACCGACGCAAGCGCGTCTCATCCCTGGTTTCTCCGAGGCGCCAGCGCGAGTTTTCGCGCATGTCGCCTAAAGAACCAGCGAGCCTTTTTCTCGTCGATGGCTACGCGCTCATCTACCGCGCGTTCTTCGCCCTGATTTCGCGACCCCTCACCACGAGTCGCGGCGAAAACACGTCGGCTGCCTGGGGAGTCGTGAACTTCCTTCAACGCCTCCTCGCAACGCACAGGCCCGACTACCTCGGCTGGGTGCATGACTCCGGACTGTCCTTTCGACACGAGCGCTATCCCGCCTACAAAGCGACGCGCGAGAAACTCGGCGAAGAGCTCCAAGCCGACTTCGATCGCGGCATGGAGCGAATCGCAAGCCTGCTCGATGCGTACAACGTCCCGGTTATCACGCTCGCCGGCTTTGAAGCCGATGATGTCATCGGCACAATGGCCAAACTTGGCGTGAATGCCGGCCTCCAAGTGGTCGTAGTATCCGGCGACAAAGATTTCCAGCAACTCGTTCGTCCGGGTGTTCGACTTCTCAACCCAGGTCGCGGCGGTCCGGCCGGCGTCGAGGAACAATGGGTGAGCACCGAGAATGCCTCAGACCGACTCGGCGTTCCAGCAGATCGGGTAACGGACTATCTCGCTCTTGTCGGCGATTCATCCGACAACATCCCAGGCGTGAAAGGCATCGGTGATAAGACAGCTGTCGAGTTGGTCTCGACATACGGATCGCTCGAGAACATCCTGGCCAACGCGGAATCCATCACCAAGAAACGTCCTCGCGAAGCACTCCTCGCACAGGCGGACGCCGCGCGATTGTCCAAGGAATTAGTAACTATCCGCGAAGATTTAGCGATTTCGCTCGACCTCTCGGCCTTGGCAGTATCGAGCCCCGATCACGCGCGCCTCAAGGATCTCTTCGTCGAGCTCGAATTCCACTCGCTCGCCAAGGAGCACGCGACCGCGACGCCACCTCGCGCCGAGCGTCCTCGCTACACCACGCTCGACACGGTCGGTGCTCTCGCAGCACTGTGTGCGCGCGTCCGTACGGCGCCCTACATAGCGATCGACGCCGAAACCGTCGTCGATGCGGACAGTCCGCTGTCCGTCGACCCGCTGCGATCGACGTTAGTCGGCCTGTCAATCGCGGTCGCGCCAGGCGAGGCCTACTATCTGCCGTTTCGCCACCGCGCTCATCGTCCCGTACAGCAAGAGCTGCTCCCCGACGCGACTCAAACAGCCGCAGCTGATGCCGCGGCCGCCGCAGTTCGAAACCTTCCCCCCCTCACTTCGCCCGAGCTTGCGCCGCTTCGCGCGTTGCTCGAGGATCCAACCATCCGCAAGACCGCGCAGAACGCGAAGTACGATACGCTGGCGCTCCGGCGCGCCGGCGTTAGGCTCGCCGGCATCGACTTCGATACGATGATCGCGAGTTACGTACTGGATCCCGGTCGACGTGCGCACGGCTTGGACGTACTCGCGCTCGAGTTCCTCGATCGTAAGATGACCGCATACGAGGATCTCTGCGGGAAGGGACGTAACGCGATTCCGTACGACGCGTGCGCAGTCGATGCGGCGCGTGATTACGCGTGCGAAGAGGCCGACATGACGCTCCGCTTACGCGCCCTCTTCGAGCCGCAGCTCGAAGCGTATGAGCTCACGAAGCTCGTGCACGACATCGAAATGCCGCTGGTGAGCGTGCTCGCTCAAATGGAGTGGCACGGTGTGTCCATCGATCGCTCGTGGTTCGCATCGCTCAAGGAGCGGTTCCAGCGAGAGCGAGAGCGAGTGGAGCAGGAGGTCTACGAGGCTGCGGGAGAGCCGTTCAACATCAATTCGAATCCGCAGCTGCGTCAGATCCTGTTTGAGAAACTCGAACTACCAGTACTCAAGCGCACGACAAGCGGACCCTCTACCGATGCTTCCGTGCTCCAGCAACTGGCGGAGCAGGGCCACGCGTTGCCCTCGCTCTTGATGGAGTATCGCGAGCTGTCGAAGCTCGAGAGCACCTACCTGGACGCTTTGCCAGCGCTGGTTCATCCAGCGGATGGGCGCATACACACTTCGTTCAATCAGACCGTGGCGAGCACCGGGCGCTTATCGTCGAGCGACCCCAATTTGCAGAATATCCCGATTCGCCGTGAACTCGGCCGAGACATACGACGCGGTTTCATTCCGCGCGTCGGATGGAAATTGGTCGCGGTCGACTACTCGCAGATCGAGTTGCGCTTGCTCGCGCACCTCTCGAAGGACACAGCGTTCGTGAACGCGTTTCGAGCCGGCGGGGACATCCATCGCCAGACGGCGTCCATCATTTTCGGGGTACCGATTGAAAACGTGACTTCCGACATGCGGGCGCGCGCCAAGACGATCAACTTCGCAACGATATATGGCCAGGGTGCTAACGCACTCTCTCGCCAGCTTCGCATCGAGCCCGCGGAGGCGCGACGATTCATCAGCGATTACTTCGAGCGATTCCGCGGCATTCGAGTGTACCTCGATTCCATGGTGGCCTTCGCGCGCGAACACGGATACGTGCAAACGCTGTTCGGGAGACGACGCTACATCACGGAACTCCGCGACAGGAATTTCAGCGTGCGTCAGTTTGGTGAGCGCACTGCCACGAATTCACCGATACAGGGCTCGGCGGCCGATCTCATCAAGATCGCGATGATTCGAATCCACGAGGCACTGCGCTCGAGTGGAGCGCGATCCATCATGATCCTCCAAGTGCACGACGAACTCGTGTTCGAGGCGCCGCCTGACGAGGTCGAGTCGCTACGCCAGCTGGTCAGTCACGAAATGGAGCACGCGGCTGAGCTCTCCGTCCCGTTGGTCGTCGACGTTGGCGTGGGCGACAATTGGCTGGATACGAAGGGGTGACGGCTTCGCGAGACATTGGGTGGGGAAGATCGTCTTAATCAACATCCTCTCTGCAACCACGTTCCCGACTGCCGAGAACGCCCAGTGTCCCTCCGCATTCCACAAGCCCGTCGCTGGCGCGCGATGTCACCGCGTCAGATGCCCCGGTTGTCTCGGAACACAGCTGGCGGTTTTTCGCTTATTGAGTTGCTGGTCGTGTTGGTCGTGATCGGGATTCTCGTTGGATTGGCGATCCCGCGGTATCGTGAGTACAAGCGGCGGTTCTATCTCACGACCATGGTTGCTGACCTGAGGAACCTGGCGACAACCGAAGAGTCTTTCTGGAATATCTCGGGTACGTACAGCATGGATCTTCAGCAGATTCAGTACAACGCCAGTCCGCAGGTGTCCATCAATATGGTGTCGGCGGACACGCTCGGTTGGGCGGCCAAAGCGAGCTACGTCGGCGACACGGCGATCTGCGCGATCTACTACGGCAATGCGCCGGTCTTGGCTCCCGCTACGCTCAAGAATGTGATCGGCTGCACCCCATGATTCGCGGCGTGTCTGCACACACTTAGGCCCCTTTCATCTGGCCTTGCACTCTGCCACAAGCGTGGCAAATCGAGCGGTCAAATTGGCGGTCCAGCCAAGATACGACCTCGTAAACTGCGGTAGGGCAATCGCTTACGTGCGGACACCAATGCGGCACCCCCATTGCCCAAGCGACACCGCGAGCCACACGTCGTGGCTCCAATATTCGCTAATGGGGAATATCCTATGTCCCGCTCCCGCGCATCCGGCTTCACGCTGATCGAGCTGCTCATAGTGGTCGTCATCATCGGCATCCTTGCGTCGATTGCGATTCCGAAATTCGCTGCGACGAAAGGCAGGGCGTACACGGCCACGATGAAGTCCGACCTTCGCAACCTCGCGACGGCTGAAGAGGCCTATTACTACACGAACGACGTCTACTCGACTGACCTCACTGCTATCAACTTTCAACCGTCCCAAGGCACGACGGTGACGGTTGGTGAGGCGAGTACCGCGGGTTGGTCGGCAACCGCGAGCCATCCGGCCGCGTCATCCCCGCTGTGCGCCATCTTCATCGGCACGGCTACGCCGCCCTCTCCTGCCACTGTGGAGTCGGTCGTCGCCTGCAACTAGCGAGAGCTCGATGCCAGGTATTCTCGAGGCGCGGCAGTGACGAGCTGGTATCGCGAATTCGACAAACGAAAAGAAGGAATGACGTACGCGATGGATGGCGGCTTGTGGCTGCACCGGCATGTATACCGGGGGCAGCCAATGGCGCATCTGGTGTCGTCCGACCGACAAAAGCTCCTCGACTACGGTCGTGAAGTTGGGCTCTCGCCTCAACGTCTCCAATACAAACCGCTCAAGGACCCGCGCACCGGCGTCCGCCGCGGGGCGTGGCATTGGGACCTCGTCGGTCGATTCCTGCCAGCGCGTTCGCACTGAGGCCGCGCGCGGCCGGCGTGGTTGTTGACGCCTGCACGAGGCACAGGAAGATTGCACGCATGCTCGCTCCTCGACGTGCCGCCGTTCATTCCGCACTCCACGCAGTCTGGCTCGTCGCGCTTCTCTCGGCGTGCAAACGATCTCGACCGTCGACGCCGGCGCACGTCGTTCTGCCTAACGCAGCCGAATCTGTCGCCGCGCCGGTCACGCGACCGTTGATCACGCAGTGGGATTCCACCGTTGGTCCGGTGATGCTGGCGCGCGGTGCCTCGGCGGCGAACGCGTACGTCGTGTTTCCGGACTACAGCGACAGCACGGTGCCCGACACGCTGCAGTTGGACGCGTCGACGCTCCGCGGCGATTCGGTGGAGCTGCTGGGACGGGATGGCGCCATCGATGCGGTGCCGGTCATCTCAGCAGGAACCAAGCAGTGGGCAGGAGACGAGTGTGTGGAATGGCCGACCGCTACGCTTGGCATCGTCGACACGAGTCGCGCGGCCGGTTGGACGGTTGGCTTCGTGCAGCAGCACGTCGCCAGCGTGGGCCTCGACTCACTCGACGGGATGCCGGGCGCGGACTCCGCGCATCTCGCGGCGGATCTCACGCGGCTTGCCTCCGCATTGCCGGATGACACGAGCAAGACGTTTCGCGGTATCCCCTTCTCGGTTCGCTACGCGTTCCGATTTCAGGCGGCGCCCGGCGTGGACGCCGTGGTTGCCGATCTCGTTAGGCGACTCAACCAGGAAGCCTCGCCGCTCGAGCAGCACACGCTCCTGATTGCCGAGCGGAACGGTGCGAGGCCCGACGCCCCGTTCCGCGTCGCGTATCACGAGCGCGCCGGCGGGTTGGAGGAAACTATCGAGACGACCGATGTCCTTGGCGCATTGCGACTCCCGTCGCCGGCACATGTGGCGCTCGTGGTCCTGCGGGAGGGCCAAGACACAAGCGCGTACGCCATGCTCGAGCGACTGGCGGATGGATCGTGGCATGTGCGCTGGACGAGCGTACACACCGGTTGTTAGACGGCCGCGCGCAAGCGTATCATCAAGCGGCGCGCCCGAGCGCGGCGGGCGCTTCGATCTTCCGACCGGCAAGTCCAGCGAGCGCGAGCAGCGTGAGCACGTAGGGCAGCGCAAGAAAGAGCTGGTACGGCGCGCGCCATCCCATCGCTTGGAACAAATACTGGAGCGCGCTCGCGGCGCCGAACAGCAGTGACGCAATCGCTACACCCATCGGCCGCCATCTGCCGAGTACCACGATGGCGATCGCGATGAATCCGCGTCCGGCCGACATCCCTTCGGCGAACGTTCCCGACTGAGACAATACTAGCGTCGCACCGGCGACTCCGCCGAGGCCGCCGCTCATGAGGAGTGTCATCCAGCGCCAGCGGTGTGCATCGATACCGGCAACGCGTACCGAGTCGGGACGCTCGCCGATCGCGCGCACGGCCAACCCCGAGTGCGTGCGATACAACCACCACCACAATAAGGGCACGGTTAGGTACACGAGATAAGTCGGCGGTGGCTGATCGAAGAGTGTTGGCCCGAGGACCGGAATCCGCGCCAACAGCGGCACAGCGACGGAACCTGTCGTTGGGATCGTGAGCGCCGCGCCCGTCGCGCCGTACAGTCCTCGATACAGCGCGCCCGTTAGGCCGAGCACCAGAAGATTGACCGCCGTGCCGGTGATGATCTGGTCGGCGCGCATGGTGACCGCAAACAGCGCGAACAGCGCAGCGATCGCCACGCCCGCAGCGCAGCCGGCTATGAAGCCGATCGTCAGGCTGTTGCCGCCCGCGCCGAGAAGCGCCCCGAACGCACCGCCGAGGACGATGCCTTCCAGGCCGATATTGATAACCCCGGCGCGCTCAACGAGGAGCTCACCGAGAGCGGCTAACGCGAGCGGTGTTGCCGTACGAACCGATGCCTCGAGACAACTCGTGAGCGCATCTGTCACGACGGTTCTTCCGCGCTCGGTAGTCGCGCTCCGGCAAAGCGACTAATGATGCTCGTCGCGCTGCCACGCCGGCTCAGCGCGAGGAGGAGTAACACGAGTGCGGCCTCGATGGCCGTAACCACCACCGAAGGCACTGAAGCCTCGCGCTGCATCGAGAGAGCCCCGGCCTCGAGGCCGCCAAACAGGATTCCCGTCCCGAGCACACCAAGAGGGTCGAGTCCCGCCAGTAAGGCGACGGCGATCGCGGTGTAGCCGTATCCAGGCGAAATGTTTTCGTACAACGCGAACGTAACGCCGCACACCTCGATCGCGCCGGCCAGTCCCGATAGTGCCCCGCTGAGCAGCAAGACGTTCGTCGTCGTGCGCGCAACGTCGATCCGTCCCGCGACTCGCGCGGCGTCAGCGTTTGCACCTATGGCGCGAACGCGAAATCCGGCAGCAGTGGATCGCATTCCCCACCACAACAAGACCGCCGCAGTAGCACCGGCGACGAATCCCCAATGAAGTCGCGTGCCCGGAATGAGCATCGGCAGGTGCATGGCCGCTGGAATCGGATTGCTTTGCGGGTATGCATGACTCGGCTCTTGCAGTGGACCTCGAACGAGGTATCCGACCAGGTCGACCGCGACGAAGTTCAGCATGATGGTGCTGATCACCTCGAGCACGCCGAACCTCGTTCGCAGAAGCGCCGCGATTGCTGCCCAACATCCTCCTCCGACGGCACCGGCTACCAGCGCAAGCGGCAGGAGCACCCAAGCCGGAGCGGTGCCGAACGCAAGCCCAACGGCTGTGGCAACGGCGGCACCGATGAGCAACTGGCCGTCGGCTCCGATGTTCCAGACGTGGGCACGAAAGGCAACCGCCACAGCGAGGCCGGTCAGTACGAGCGGTGTGGCGCGAACGAAGGTCGACGATGTTAGAGCGTACCAGTTGCCGAACGACCCGCGCCACAGCGCACCAAGGGCAAGCGACGCGTCGAACCCGGCGAGGCGCAGCGCCAACCAGAGAAGGGCAAGCGATACGAAAGCGACGACGGCCGCGGCCGCACCCGTAGCCAGCGATGGACGCACCTGCCGCCAGCCGCCAATCCAGGATCGTGCGCGATCCGATATGGGGTCGCTCATCCTTGCCTAACCGAGGCCGCCGGCGAGGCGCGACCGATAGGTGCTGACCCGCAACTTGAACATCGCGATGGTGCCCAGGAGAGGGCCGATGGCCAGAGGGGCGAAGGCATACGACCAACCCCAATGCGAAACCCAAACGGGAACGGCACGGATGCTCACTACCGTCAGCAAGAACCCGAGGCAGGTTTGGACGGTGAGCGCCGTGCCGACGTATTCAGGAGGCGCGAGTTCGGTCACGCACGCCGAGAACTGTGCGGAGTCAGCGACGATGCTCACGCCCCAGATCAGGGTCAGCGCGCCGAGCACCACCGGGGAGGCGGCGGCGCGAAACGCCAGCCCAATGCCTAACGCGCAGCATCCGCTGATCGCCATGGCCGTCATCGTGATGGTCGTTCGGCCGAATCGGTCCGCGAGCAAGCCGGCTGCGACGCAACCGATAGCCCCCACTGCAACGGCGAGGAACGCCATCACGCTCGACACCACGACCGGTAACGCGTGCTGAGACGCAACGGCTGCCCAAAACAGCGCGATCCAACTCCACATTGCGTACAGCTCCCACATGTGGCCAAGATAGCCGGCCGTCGCCAGGACCACGCCGCGATCCACGATTACACGTCGTAGTCCGGCCATACTCACTCGCGCCGATGGCGCCTGGTATGGTCCCTCGCGCACGGCGAACAGAAACAACGCTGCGGACGCAAACGCCGCGGCAGCCGAAATGAGCAGCACTCGTCGCCAGTCTTGATGCGGCGCCATTGCCGTCACCAAGTGCGGTGATGCGGAGCCGATCGTGAGTGCGCCCACCAACACCCCAATCGCGAGCCCTCGGTGCGAGCGCCACCAACCGGCGACAAGCTTGATGCCGGGCGGGTAGACGCCTGCGAGCGCGGCGCCCGTGACGGCACGCAGTGCAATGGCTCCCGTCGCGCTGTGAACGCTTTCTGCAATCAGCACGGTTGCGATCCCAGCGAGGGCGGCGCTCCAGCCGGCTAAGCGCTCGGCACGCCATCGATCGCTGAGCATGAACACCGAGCCCACCAACGTCCCCGCAACGAATCCGAGTTGCACCGCCATCGTGAACCACGGACCGCTGGCCGCAGGCAGGTGCCATTCTGCGATCATCGCCGGTGCGGCCACCGTCGCACTGAACCATGGAGACATGCCGAGCACTAGGCACGCGGCGAGAATGGCAAGCTGTGACCGCGCTCCCGCCGCGTTAGGCTTGCTCATGTCGCCCCCAGCATGGCACGGCCGGCTGCGTCGCGGTCAAGCGGGACCTCACGGGCGCGGCCGTCGAACATGACGATCAACCGATCGGCCAATCCGAGCACCTCGTCCAAGTCACTCGAGTAGACCGTGACGGCGGCGCCGCCGTCGCGCGCGTTCCGGAGCCGGTCGTGTACCGCTGCCGTGGCCGCGATGTCGAGGCCGCGCGTGGGGTTCTCGACGATCACCAACGGGGGCCGAGACTCGAGCTCTCGCGCCAAAACGAGCTTCTGCTGATTGCCGCCCGACATCGTTCCGACGCGAGTGTCGGCCGATGGCGCCCTCACATCGTATTCGGTTAGGAGCGCGGCCGCGCATGTTCTGATCGGACGCCACGCGATGCGACCGCGTGCGGCACCCGAACCACGAAGCGCCAGATTCTCCGCGACGTCGAAATCGAGAATGAGTGCGTCGCGGTGCCGATCTTCAGGAACGAACCCGACGTCGGCAGGACGCTCGATATGCCCCGTCGAAGGCGCGAGCCGGCCCGCGAGACAGAGCAACAGTTCGTGCTGGCCGGCACCGTCGACGCCCGCAATTCCTATGATCTCGCCAGCTCGAACCTCGAGACTAATGTCTTTCGCGCGCAGCACGCCTCGAGCGTCGCGCACGCCGAGTGCGCGTGTCGCTACGACGATTGCGCCGGGCGCGCGGCGTTCGTGACGCGTCTCGATGGGCGGTGCGCCTCCGATCATCGCTTGGGCGAGGCGGACGGAGTCGACCGCGCCCACCGCTTGTGCGAGCACGGTCTGACCGTGACGAAGGACGGTGACGTCGTCGGCGACTGCAAGCGCCTCGGGAAGCTTGTGCGTGATGAGTACGACGGTTCCACCTGTGTCCGCGAAGCGACGGAGCATTCCCAGAAGATCATCGGCCTCACGAGGTGCGAGGACGGCGGTTGGCTCGTCGAGGATCAGCGTTCTCGCGCCGCGTGCGAGCGCCGTCACGATCTCGAGTCGCTGTTGCGCTCCAACCGAGAGGTCGCTGGCTCGTGCATCGGGATCGAGCTCGAACCCCACGAGCTCGCACACCTCGCGTACGCGGGCGCGCACGTGCTTGGCGCGATATACACCGCGTCCGCCAAGCGCGACGTTCTCGACCACGGTCATGGCGGGAACGGAGCTGAAGTGCTGGTGCACCATGCCCAGGCCTAACGCGATCGCCGCCGCCGGCGACGCGATCGTGACCGTGCGGCCGCGGACGCGAATGGTGCCCGCGTCCGGACGGACGAGACCGAAGGCCACGCGCATGAGCGTGGTTTTGCCAGCGCCGTTCTCGCCGAGGACGGCGTGCACGGTGCGGTCTCGGACCACGAGCGACGCACCATGGAGTGCGCGGACGGCGCCGAAACTGCGCGAGATGTTCTCGAGGGCGAGCGATTCCGCCGGCGCGATCACAGCCCCGTGGGAGCGTGCAAGAACGTCCACGGGATCCCGAACGTCGAGCTCACGTGTTCGGCGAGCGCTCGGACGCCGAATGTCTCCGTGGCGTAGTGACCCGCATACACGATCGCGATGCCCAACTCTTCGGCGTCGATCGCGGTCCAGTGCGGACCTTCTCCCACGATGAGTGTGTCCACGTGGCGCGCCGCGGCCTCGGTGATCGTCTCGCGTGAGGCGCCAGCTCCTGTGCACACTGCCCACCGTTTGGTGATGCGCCCTGGCTCGCATGTCGTGTGGCGCACCATGCCGCCGTAGCGTGAGGCAATGCTCGCCGCGCGCGCGATGACGTCCGCCGTCGGCGTGTTGGACTCTCCACCGACCCCGATGTCCAGCGTCTGGTACCGCGCGAAACCAAATGCCGGCGTTAGGCCGAGCTCTTTGGCGAGGAGGACGTTGTTGCCGAGCGTGGGGTGGGCGTCGAGCGGCAAGTGTGCCGAGTAAAGTGCCAAGCGGCCCGTGACCAAGGACTGCACGCGACGGAACGCCGGCCCGCGCAACGGTTCGAGCCCGCTCCAGAAGAGTCCGTGGTGAACCAGCAAGAGATTGGCGCCTCCACTGACTGCGTCGCGAATCGTGCGTTCGCGGGCGTCGACTGCGGCGGCGATGCGCCCGATGTCATCTGCGGTCTCGACCTGAAGACCGTTGAGCGCGCTCGGATAGTCGGGGATCTCCGCGACGCGCAGCAGGTCGTCCAGGTACTGCGCGATCTCCGACAGTGCCGGCATCGTGTCAGTGCGTGCTGGTCGAGTCGACAAACTCGATGCGCGGTGGATGGAGCCTGCCGCTCACGATCGCTTGTTGCGTGGTGTCGAGCGTGGCGCGAAGTGGCGGTGTGATCAGCGAATCGAGCGCGGGATTGATTACGAGTTTGGTCACGTCGGAGCGCGTCCCCAAGTAGAGAATGCCGGGCTTGAACGTTCGCGCCTTGACTTCGCGCGCCACCGTTAGGAATGCGTGCGGCAGGTCGATCACCACGCTTGCGATCACGACGTTCGGGGCGACGCTGCTCTGATCTGAGTTGGCACCGAACACGTACACATGCTTTGATTCTTTCGCGGCTTGAAAAATACCGAGTCCCGCGGCATCCGCATTCTGAAAGATGAAGTCGGCGCCACGCTGAATCTGCGCCAACGCTTGTTCTTTGCCGGCGCTCGCGTCATCCCAGTTGCCGATGTACGACGTGAGGACAGTAACGCGCGGATCCACGGCGTGCACGCCTGCGGCGAACGCCAGGAAGCTGCTCTTCACCGGTGGAAGGTCCGTCCCGCCAATGACGCCGACGACGCGCGAGTGCGATAGTGTACCGGCGATGACGCCTGCGAGGTAAGAAGGCTCTTCGAACCCAAAGATCATGGGCGCCACGTTTGGTCCAGAGCGGTTCCCCGAAGTCGTGATGTACACGGTCCTCGGGAACTCGGGCCCGACACGCGACGCGGCGTCTTGAAATTCGAAGCCGTGTCCGAAGACCAGGTTGTATCCTTGGGCTCCGTACGCACGGAAGTTCTCTTCAAAATCGGCCGGCGTCTTTACCTGAATGTTGCTAACGCGGGCGTCGAGGCTGTCACGGATGCGAAGAAGCCCTTGGTAGGCACCGGCATTCCAGGCGTGGTCCGAGATCGGCCCTGGCGTAAGAAGCGCGACCTTGAACGCAGTCGAGTCGGCCCCTTTTCCCGAGGCAGCGCCAGCTCCGCAGGCGGTGAGTGCGCAAATGTGGAAGAGTGTGGAGAACGCGCGCACGCGCCTGTGTACAGCTAGCATAAGACGTTGGGGTATATTGTGTTGTGAGCGTGTAAAAAACGCAGAAGGCGACAACCGAATGTGGGTTGTCGCCTTGAAAAGTACTGCTGAACTGCTCTGACGCGCAGTAGGCCCTAGCGTCCGAAGGCTAAAGACGGCGTTTCTGCCTCTTCCGGCTCAACGTGCTCTTTGGCGTCCGTGATGCGGACGGTGCCATTGATTCGGCCTCCTTCGACGACGGCGATCGCGCGAGTGTTGATGTCTCCGGTGATGACAGAGGTGCTTTGCACCTCGAGCCTTTCGCTGGCGTTGATCGTACCCTCGACTTTGCCGCCGACGACGGCTTCGCGAGTCGTGATATCGCCGCGCACCTCGCCCTGGCGGCCGATCAAGACCTGACGACCAGCGTGGATCGAGCCTTCGACCCGACCTTCGACGCGAATGACGCCCTCGGTTTCGATGTCACCGTCGATGCTCGTGCCTGCAGCGATGATGGACAGCGAAGAGCTTCCACCCAGCGTGGGGCTTCGCGTGTCATCAAGTGCGCGCGCGTCCTTATTGAAGATCGCCATTCGATGGTCCCTGTTTCATGAGCGACATGGGATCGACGCTCGTGCCGTTGTGGTGCACTTCAAAGTGAAGATGCGCGGGAACAGAATTGGATGGGCTGCCTAACGCGCCGATCACGGCGCCGGCGGCGACGCGACTGTTCTGCGTCACGCGGACATCGTGCACATCGCCGTACATGGTCTGATAGCCGTCGCGATGGGCGATCCGCACTGTGGCGCTGCCCGACGAGTCGACACTGACCTCGACGACCGAACCGGCGCCGGAGGCACGAACGAGGGTGCCCGCTGGCGCTTCGATGTCCAGTCCGTGGGTCGAGGACGTGGTGTCGTCGCGCGCGACGATGGTGCCTGCGACCGCAAGTGGCCACTGACTCGGGAGCGACGTGCTGTTGGTGTCGGGGGTCGCAGCCGCCGCGGCCGGGGTCGAGACACTCTCGCTGGCCTGCGGCGTCGAGGCGCCGAGCATGTGTTGTACCTGCTGAAACCGACTCTCGAGCGCAGTGAGCGCCGCCTGCAGTGTGTCGAGGCGCGTGACGTCGTGCTGGAGGGTTTGCACACGGCGCGTGAGAGCGGGAACGCGAGCGGCCTGCGACGCCAGGAAGAACCAGCTGAGAATGACGATCCCGAGGATGGTGCCCGCAGTGTAGGCGCCGCGCCGGAGGAGGCGGACCTGGCGCTGCGTTAGAATGATCGTGCGATTGGCGAGCCCGCTCTCTCGCTGCACTTGGATGATCATCGATCCAGCGTGCGGCGTGTAGATGTTGCCGTACCCGCGGTCAGACACTTTTGCGCTGGGCTCTTTGGTCACATCGCGTCTCGGCTGCTACCCAGTAAGAGATCGAGTAATCGATCAAGATCGTCGGCGGAATAAAAGACGATCTCGATTGCGCCGCGTCCCGAATCGCGTTGTGAAACGGTCACGTCGGTCTGGAAACGGCGACGAAGCTCATCACTCGCACGACGCAACGCGGGTGCAGGTTCCGCCTTGCTCGCTCCGCTGCGGGTGCGAGGTCGAGGGCGAGCGGGCTGTCCGCCGCGAGCGCGTTGCTCGACATCGCGAACAGTGAGTCCGTGCGCGACGATTTCGTTGGCGAGCGCCGTGAGCTGTCGTTCGTCGGTTACGGCGAGCAGTGCTCGGGCGTGTCCAAGGGTGATGTGGCCGTCTTGGAGGATCCGGCGTACAGGTTCTGGTAACGCCAATAACCGCAATATGTTAGCAACTGTCGTTCGATCCTTTCCGACGACTTCGGCAACCTGCTGTTGCGTTAATGTAAAGTCACTGATCAGACGCTGATAGCCAAGCGCCTCCTCGATCGGGTTCAAGTTCGACCGCTGAAGATTCTCCACCAACGCCAGCGTCAGCAACATCTGGTCGTCGATCTCCTTTACGACGGCCGGGATATCATCCCATCCGATCTTTGTCGCTGCGCGCAATCTTCGCTCTCCAGCAATCAACTCATACCCGTCGCCCCCCGACCTCGGCCGCACGACGATCGGCTGGAGCAAACCGTTCGCTCGCAGGCTGGCCTCGAGCTCGGCAAGCTCACCTGGCTTGAACTCGGTCCGCGGCTGATATGGATTCGGATGTATTTGGGATACGGCAATCCGCTGAAGCGAATGTCGGTTAGCAGACTCGGTGGTTGAGACTCCTGGACGCGATGCCAGGAGCGCCTCGAGCCCGCGCCCCAAACGACGCGGCTTTTCAGTTGACATGCTGGGACCTTGGTGGGATTGCCTGAGGAGCGCTCATTTTCACCCTCGACACTTTTCGACGCGCCAGGCGCCCGAAATACCTGCGGGCGACTGGCGGCTTCACTCAGACTGTTCTTGCGGCGTTACTGGCTGAGGCTTCGCAAGAAGAGCCGGCGTGAAGTCGCCGCTTCGGCGGTATCGTTCGAGGAGCTCCCGTGCAACGCTAACGTACGCCTGCGCGCCCGCCGATGCGACGTCGTAGAGGATGATCGGCTTGCCGAAACTAGGTGCCTCCGCGAGTCGCACATTTCGAGGGATCACAGCGTCGAAAACCTTCGGACCGAAATACTCCCGCGCGTCCGTCGCCACTTGTCGCGACAGGTTCAGCCTCGCGTCGTACATCGTGAGTAGAACACCGTCAATCGCTAGGTCGGCGTTTAGCCCTCGCTGAATCATGTGCACCGTATTCAGCAGCTGCGACAGCCCCTCGAGCGCGTAGTATTCGCACTGAACAGGAATCAGGATGGCGTCTGCGGCTGCCAGCATGTTGACGGTGAGGACACCTAGCGACGGTGGACAATCGATCAAAATGAAATCGTAGCGCGAGCGGATCGGCGCGATCGCGTCCCGCATGGCGAGCTCGCGACGCGTATGGTCGACGAGCTCGATCTCGGCGCCAGCCAGATCCGGCGTGGCGGGAGCGACGTCGAGGTGCGCGAACTGGATTGATCTGAGGATCACTTCGGAAAGCGAGCACTCACCGATAAGCGCGTCGTACACCGTGCGCTGCAACCGCTCGCCGTCGAGGCCGACGCCGCTCGTCGCATTCCCCTGCGGATCGCCATCGACCAATAGCGTCCGTTGCTCGGCCACAGCTAAGCTTGCGGCGAGATTTACGGCTGTGGTCGTCTTGCCCACGCCGCCCTTCTGATTGGCAATCGCGATGACCCTAGCCACCAGTCGCTCCGTCCGCCTAAGGGTCTATGACAGCCTGTCGCGAGCCGCCAATATAATCGTTCGCCGCCGTGCGGTAGGCCCATCTCGTGTTTCATGTGAAACACCAGTTAGTTCTGAGAAGGCGTTTCACGTGAAACGCTGGTTGGTATTTTTATCAGCTTTCTGCGCTGCAACTACAACAGCTAGGCGACAGTTCAACGTCAGCGATGGCCTAATCCCTAACGAACAGCCAACGCGCCAGAATTTCGGCGGACACCGTTTGAGTGCCGAGGTTTATTGGAGTGGTGGTTGCTTGGAGGGACATGCGTGCGGCGAAGGGCTGAACGGGACCCGTTCCGGTTTGCGAGGTCACTTCGATCAGGTCGCCTAGGTTCCCACCGGCGCCTTTGGCCATCGCTTCAGCATCGCCGCGCGCGCGTTGTACGGCCGCCGCAAGCGCCAACCGCCGCGCATCGTCTTCGTTGGACGAGAAGAACGACAGCGAATTGATCGCGTTGGCGCCTTTGCTGAGCGCCGCGTCAATGAGTGCACCGAGCTGATCGAGTCGCTGCACGTCGATGCGCACTGTGTTGGTCACGGTGTAGCCGACGATGCGCGGCATGCTGCCGCTCTTGTCCGTCGGCACGCTTTGCTCCGGATAAACGCTGTAGTCGACCGTCGAGATCTGCGCGTCGGCGACGCCTAACGCCTTGACGGCGTCGACGACGCCGCGCTGCTTGCGCGCGTTCTCAGCGCTCGCCTGTGCGGCCGTGGCTCCTTTCGTTTCGACGCCGATGGAGAGCGTTGCACGGTCCGGCGTAACGCGCGCTTCACCGTGTCCGCTCGCGGTGACCGTCGGTTTGAATGCGGGAGAATCGGCTGCGTTTCTCCCGTCCTGTTGGGCATGTAGGGGGACGGCGATGGCAAGGCCCAGGAGTAGCGCGATGGCTCTCATCGTTCACCTCCAGTGATGAGCTTGGTGGGCGGACAAGCAGCCGCCAACGTTTAAGTAGCAATTCGGCAATAAATGCGGGCGTCGCCCGCAATCACATGTCGGTCCGAATCGCGGTCGCCGAATCTCCGACGGCATCCGACGACGCGATTTGCGGCACGGGGCGTCTCGTCACCTCGAGCACCAGGTTCTGCAAGTCACTCGGGCTGATTCCAGGAATTCGCGCCGCCTGCGCGAGCGTCATTGGTCGGATGGCGCTCAACTTCTGACGAGCCTCGAACGAGAGCGATTGCATCTCGGCGTACGCGACGCCGACGCCTAACGGAAAATCGCCCATGCGCTGCATGCGGGCGACCTGGATGCGCTCGCGCTCGAAGTATCCCGCATACTTGAGCTCCAGTTCCGCGGAGCCGACGGCGTCCGGCGACAGTGCGCCGCGAACGCCCGTCGACCGTAGCAGCGCGTCGAGGGATACGCCGTGACGCTTGGCCAACTCCGCTACGCGCATGGCGTGTGCAAGCGGTGCGCTGCCGGCGGCAATCAGCAGCGCGTCGACATCCCGCGGCTCCGCGCTCGTTTCTCTCGCGAGGCGAAGCGCCTCGTCCTCGTCGGCGAGCCGGCGTTCGACCGCGGCGATTTCGCGCTCGGACAACATGCCGAGCGAGATGGCGCGCGGCGACAGGCGACGAACGGCGTTGTCCTGCCTCGCCGTTAGGCGAAACTCGGAGCGCGACGTGAACAGTCGATACGGCTCGTCGACGCCGCGCGTCACCAAGTCATCGATGAGGACGCCGATGTAGGATGTCTCTCGGCCGAGCACGAACGGACCCCTACCCCGAGCCGCGAGCGCCGCATTGATGCCGGCGACGACGCCCTGTGCAGCGGCCTCTTCGTATCCGGTGGTGCCGTTGATCTGTCCGGCGAGATACACACCGGGCAACGACTTGAGTTGCAACGTGACGTCGAGTTGAACCGGCGGATAGTAATCGTATTCGATGGCGTAGCCCGCGCGCGTCATCCGCGCGTGCTCCAATCCCGGCACGGCATGCAAGAACTGCAACTGTACCTCGGCTGGAAGCGACGTCGAGAGTCCGTTGACGTAGAGCTCCGCCGTGTCGTGGCCTTCCGGCTCGAGGAAAACTTGGTGGCGCTCGACGTCCGGAAACTTCACGATCTTGTCTTCGACGCTGGGGCAGTAGCGTGGGCCACGCGATGCGATGGCGCCGCCGTACATTGCGGACCGGTTGATGTTCTCACTGATAATTTGTTTCACTTCGGCGCCGGTGTACGTGATCCAGCACGGCAACTGATCCGGATGCCTCGTTGCGGATTCAGTGCGACGCCGTGCGCTCCAGAAATGGGACCACGAAAAGTCGAATGCTTCGACCTCGCTGTCCTGTCGTTGCAGCCGAGACAGGTCGACCGAGCGGCCGTCGACGCGCGGTGGAGTGCCGGTCTTGAAACGCGCGACTTCGAGACCAAGGTCCTCGAGTTGCTGCGCGAGATGAATCGCCGGTGCATCGCCGGCACGTCCGCCCGCAAGCTTGGTCTCCGTACCAATGTGTATGCGGCCGCGCAAGAACGTGCCGGCCGTGATCACCACGGCACGCGCGGTGAATCGGCGCCCCTCGAGCGTCTCGACGCCTAACGCACGACGGGCGTCCGAGTCGATGAGCAGTCGCGCAACGGTGCCCTGGATCGTGTGCAACGTGGGATGTTCCTCCAGCAGCGTCCGCACGGCTCGGCGATACAGCCCGCGATCGCATTGCGCGCGCGGCGCCCACACCGCAGGTCCCTTGCTCCTGTTGAGCATCCGAAACTGGAGCATTGCGAGGTCGGTGGCGCGGGCCATGATCCCGCCGAGTGCGTCGACCTCACGGGCGACCGTGCCCTTGGCAATTCCGCCGATCGCGGGATTGCAGGACATCTGGCCGATGGTCTCGAGCGCCGCTGTGATAAGCCCAACCTTGGCGCCGAGTCGCGCCGCCGCGACGGCGGCCTCGGTTCCTGCATGGCCGGCACCAACGACAATGACGTCGAGATCCATCTCCGCCCCGGTCACAGAGGACGATCCGATGTGCGTCGATTGCGTGGTCATGCCAGAAAGCTAATCGCCTTATGCGACCGTGCACGCGGCGCCGGTGGACACGCAGGGCGAGCGGCGGCAGACTTCCGTCATGCCGCTCTTACTTTCTTTCGACGCGCCGACGATGCTCATTCGCAAGACATCCTTCGAGCGCGCGGGCTTGGTGCGCAGCGCGATTGACGAACGTTTCGCACTCACACCCGACGAGTTTCGGGTGGAAGTCGACATCGTCGCGATCGGACCGCTTCACGCCGACGATGCCATCGTTTCCCTAACCGAGTACTTGGAATCGGTCGGTCTGGTTTACTTCGACGACTTCGTGGAGATGAGCGGTAACTGGCCGGCGTGGCTGGGTGTATCGGTGAGCGGTCGTCCCACGACGGCGCGTTAGGCGTCAGGTCTTGACGTCGTGCCGCGGCTGAGGGTTGGTCTCCGGCTGCGGTGAGAGCGCGCCTTTCCGGAGAAAGCCTTCCCAGTTGCAGGCATAGCACCAGCTCGTGCGGAACCACGGCATGAGCAGGTTCCATCCACGCGACTGCACCCGAAGGGTGGGCGTGTCGCAGTTCGGACAGCGGTCGCCGTCCGGCAGCAGGCAGAGGAAGAATATCGTCGCCGCGACGATTCGCAGGACGACAAACGCTACGAAGACGATCCCGAAGACCAACGCATCCGACATGGGGCGCACCTCGTATTGCACCATATACGGAGTGCCGGTTGCGCGCGCAAGCACAACAACCGTGAACGACCGCGCGACGTTCTAGCTACGACGGCAACTCGAGTTGCTTGGCGATTGTGGTCCAGCGCTCCACATACGCGATGCCGTTTTCGAGTCGCTCGATGACGACTTCAGCGTCCACGGCAATGGACGTTCCGTCGAGGCTAGTGGCGGTTGCTATCTGACGGCGCCCTTCGACTTCGAACGCGATCTCGCCGTTGACCGCGCCATCGATAGGTCGGGTGACGCGCGCGAGATGTCCCTGGAAAACGTAGCGCTCGTCAGGAACGTCGCGCGCTGCGCTCGGCACCGCCCAGCCTGCGATGACGCCGACCATAGCGGCGCCTCCTGCCACAGCGGCTGCAGCAGCGATCGCAATCAACGCGCCCGGATGCAGGGAGGTGTACTTGGCGAGCGGGTAGCCGACGATGCCGAACAGAACAGCAGCAGTACCGACCGTGGGGAGATTGAAATACTTCACCCATCGACCGCGCCGCTGCTCACGGTCGATGCCGGCGATCATGCTCACCACGCCGAGCACGAGGCCGAGAATGAAGACGGAGAGAAATAGTACGCGCATGACGTGAGCCGAAGTTCAGGAATGTTAGCAGGGCGATACGGTGCGCGCGATGCTATGGCTGCGAGCCCGAGCCTAGGCCGACGATATCGAGAAGGGCAAGGGCGTTCGTGGACGTGGCGAGCCCTTGGCGCAATTGATAGTCGAAATGCAACACGGGTGTGTCGCTGCTTCGGTCAATGGAATCGGCGAATGAAACACAACGGGCCGCCTTTTCGATTTCGCCGTCGGCAGCCAGAGACAGGTCGTGCGACGTGACGGCGCCAATTGCCCCAGCCGCGAGAAGATGGCCGATGACGATTCGCGCTGCAACGCGTCGCTCGGACGAGTTGGTACCGTGTAGCACTTCGTCGAACAGATAGAGCACGGGCGGCTCGCCAGGCCCGCGCGCTCGCGCTGCGTCAACGACGCGCTTGAGCCGACGCAGCTCTGCCATGAAAAGCGACACGCCGTCGGCGAGTGAATCTTCGACGCGCATGCTGGTCTGTATGCGCACCGTGTGTGCTCGATAGCGCGTGGCGCAGACAGGGCCGCCAGCCTGCGCGAGGACGCAGTTGTCACCAATGGCGCGAAGCAGCGTGCTTTTGCCCGACATGTTCGACCCGGTGATGAGGAGGAACGTGCCAGGCGGGCCTACCGTGACGTCATTGGCGATGCGTTGGGCGTCGGCGATCAGCGGATGCGCGAGGCCAACGGCCTCGAGCGTCACGGGATCATCCTCATGGATGTCGGGGAAGGTCCACTGCGGTTGATCGTGAGCGAGAGTCGAGAGTGCGACGAGCGCCTCGATCTCACCGAGTGTGCCAAGCCAGCCTCTGACATGGCGGCCTGCGGAGCGCTTCCACGCGTCGAACGCAACGCCGACGTGGAAGTCCCAGAGAAGAAGCCAATCGAGCGCGAAGTGCAGCATCGGCGAATAGCGAACCTCCGCCCAGGCTGCGATGCGCTCCACGCGGGCGAGGGCAGTGGCGGCGCCCGATCCCTCTTGGAGCCGCGCCGCCAACGACGCGAGCAACTGTGCCTCGAAGGCGCTGTTCGCCGCGAGGGCAAGCATGGCGCGATGCGCGCCTAACGCAGCGAAGGAAATGCCTGGAATGGTTCCGCTGTTGCGTGCCTGCCGTCGAACGAGGGCGCGGAAGGCACGCGCCAAGGCGACAATGCCTAACCAATACGGATGGGCCAGCAAGCCCGTCGCCTGGACCAGACACGCGGCCACGATCATCGCGGTGAGTACGCGAGCAGACCAGACGAGTCCGCTGTGGCCGGTCAGTGTGGCTTCCGATTCGCCCCACTCGCAAAAGCGCTCGAGCGTCCGGGGACTCAACTCGCCGACGCCAATCGCGAGAACGCCAAGCTCGACGCGGAGTTCGTCGCGCGCCGCCAGTTCTTGGACGGCACGTTGGCGCGCCGTGATCTCGGCGGCCGGCGGCGGTGGGCCGAGGAGCCAATCGACCAGCGTCGGGCGACCGGGAGCAGAGGATGCGACGTCGAGAAGTTGGAGCACGCTCGCGCTTCCGGCGATCGCCAAATCGGCAGCATACGGATGCTCGGCGATGTCGGTGGTCACCCGGGGCACCGGTATCGATGTCCAGTCGCGGGCGATACGCCGTACTGCGCGCTCGTGATAGACCCGCCGGTGGTCGAGCGCTGAGAACGCGGCGCGGTTGCGGCGATGGACTCCCACCAACATCACGAAAGCGCCGAGTGTCACGAAGAACGCGAGCCACCAGAGCCAGATCGCGGGCGGCGTCGTGGCGATGCCCCACACGATGGTGAGTGCGAAGAGGGCGAACGCGATCAAACGATAGCGTCCGATTCGCCGACCGGCTGCGGACAGCCGTGCGGCGGCTCGCGCGCTGTCCTGTGCGCACTCGCGGTGCCAATCGATGGGCGTCGCCAGGGCCGTGTCGTTAGGCAAGTTAGTCATCGCGGCACGGCTCTGGCGGCCACCGCCGCGCCGAGAAACTCGCTCGCGCGCGCTTCGGCGTAGTAGGTTGGGCGCCACGGTGCGACGCCGGAGATGAATCCGACGTGACCACCCTTGGCTACGAACTCGACGTGCAGCGCAGCGTTCGACTGCGCGATGGTTCGGACCTCATCGAGCACGCACGCCGGTAGGAATGGATCGTCTCTCGCGTTGAGGAGCAGCGTGGGCACGCGGATTCGCGCCAGCCAATGAATCGAGCTGGACTTGTCATAGTAGTCTTTGGCGTCGCGAAAGCCGTTGATGGGCGCGGTCACCACATCGTCGAAGTTCCACAGTGTCGTGGCGCGCGAAATCGCCGCGGTATCGAGAGACCCCGGGAACCGGGCTGCCTTACCAATCGCCTTCTTTCGCAGGCTTCTGAGAAAGTACGATTCGTAGAGGCGCGAGAATCCACGTTGCAAGTATCGGGAGCCAAGTGCCAGGTCGAAGGGGACCGAGATCGCGGCGGCGGCGGCGACCTGCGGCGGCGTTCGGTCGCCCGATTCGCCAAGCCACTTGAGCAGCACGTTTCCGCCAAGGGAGACGCCCGTTAGGACCAACGGCTGCTCGGGGTTGGCGTCGATCAACCTCCGCACGACGAAATCGAGGTCGCCGGTTTCGCCCGAGTGATAGGACCGCAACAAACGGTTTGGCTCGTCGCCGCACGATCGGAAGATCAAAAGGTCAGCCGCCCACTGCCGACGTCTCGCGGCAGCGAGAAGACCGCGCGCGTAGTGCGAACGCGCAGATCCCTCCAATCCGTGCAGGATCACCAGACGTGGCTGTCCGTCCAGGGCGCCGACGCGATGGAGTTCCACGAAATCGCCGTCTGGCGTGTCCCATCGCTCGCGTCGCGTCGGCACACGCTCGCGTGATCGCATCATCGTCGACCAGAGCGTTCGAAGATGGCGACCCGGTACCCACCATGCGGCGCGGTAGCGAAGCGGTGCGCTCACGCGGCTGAGCGCGAGATGTCGATCGTATAGATTCCGGTCACGCACATATTCTCGCTCCCGGATAGGCGGCCATGGAAGTGCAGATCTTCGGAACGCGCAAATGCGCGGAGACGCGAAAGGCGCAGCGCTTCTTCGCAGAGCGTCGTGTGCGGACGCACTTCGTCGATCTCGCCGAGCGCCCGGCATCGCGTGGAGAGCTCACGCGATTTGTCCAGCGATTCGGAGTTTCGTCGTTGGTCGACGAGGCATCACGCCGCTACGCCGACCTTGGACTTCGTACGGCTCGCTTGTCGGACGAACGATGGCTCTCGATGCTGACCGAAGAGCCGATGCTGCTTCGCACGCCGTTGGTGCGCTGTCAAACCCGGCTCACCGTGGGCCTCGCCGAGTCCGAATGGGCGTCATGGATTGCGAGCTCGTGATCGACTGGGAGTCGACGCGCCGATGACGCAGATCTCGATGGCGTCGGTGGGGATCACGTTCGGAGCGGACAGGCTGCTTTCCGATGTGACCTTCACGGTTGGGGCCGGCGAACGTTGGGGAATCATCGGTCGCAACGGGACCGGGAAGACAAGTCTCTTCCGGCTGGTCATGGGTACGATGCAACCATCGACTGGTGCCGTGAGCCGCTCCGGCGGACTGCGACTCGCACTCCTCGAGCAGCTCCGCGATTTCGGCGACGCGCGCACGGTTTGGGACGCGGCCTCCGCGCCGTTCGCATCTTTGATTGCGCTCGAGCGTTCGTTAGGCCAGCAGGCGGAGCGCATCGGCGAGCTCGCGGATCGAGTGACGGATGGCGTTCTCGACGCCTACGCCAGAGATCTCGAGCGCTTCGAGCACGAAGGCGGATATACGTACACGTCGCGCGTGGATGCCGTGCTGCACGGCCTTGGCTTCGATCCGGAGCGTGCGCGCTCCCAGGCGGTGGAGACGCTGAGCGGCGGCGAGCGCGGGCGCGTCGCTCTGGCGCGACAGCTCGTGACACCCGCCGACGTCTTGCTGCTCGATGAGCCGACGAACCATCTCGACCTCGAGACGTCGTCGTGGCTCGAGTCGTATCTGCGCGACGCTGGTGAAACCGTCCTGCTCATCAGCCACGACCGCGCCTTTCTCGATGGCGTCGTCGATCACGTGCTGCACCTGGAGGACGGGCGTGCGTTCTCCTACACGGGGAATTACCGCGCCTTTGTGCAGCAACGCGAGGAGCGACGACTGACGCAGCAGCGCGCCTTCGCGCAGCAACAGCGGACCATTGCTAACGAAGAGGACTACATTCGCCGCAACATCGCCGGACAGAACAGCCGACAAGCGAAGGGCCGGCGCACGCGGCTGGAGCGCATGCCGCGGTTGAGTGCGCCGCCGTCCGAAGAAGACGTGATGGCGTTCCGTCTGTCGGCGGGCGAGCGCGGCGGCGACCAGGTGATCGTTGCCGAGCGCGCGAAACTGGCACAAGGCGGTCGGACGCTCATCGACGACTTCACCGCGGCGGTGCGTCGCGGCGACGTCGTCGGCCTGGTGGGTGCGAATGGCGCGGGCAAGTCGTCGCTGCTGCGCGCGATGATGGGAGAAGCGTCGCTCGAGGGCGGGAGCGTCCGGTTAGGCGGGTCGATCTCGCCGGCATACTATCGGCAGGAGCTCACGCAAGTTCCAATGGGGCGCTCGTTGATGGATGTGATCGAGACCTTGCGGCCGCACTGGGGACGGGGCGGGATCCTCAGCCATCTCGCGCGATTCGGCTTTACCGGAGACTCGGTCCAACGGAGCACGGACACGTTGTCGGGTGGCGAGCGAGCACGCTTGGCCCTCGCAATGCTGATGCTCGCGCACGCCAATTTGCTGCTGCTCGACGAGCCGACGAATCACCTGGACGTCGAGTCGATCGAGGCGTTGGAAGATGCGTTGTCGGCGTACGACGGTACCATCGTACTCGTGAGTCACGATCGCGCGCTGCTGCGGAGTCTCGCGACGCGCCTCTGGTCGCTGCAGGATCTGCACATCACCGACTACGATGGCGGATTTGCCGATTGGGAGCAGTGGACCTTGGAACGGAGCCGAGCGGCGGCGACTTCGAAAACGGCACCGAAGCGACCGACGCGAGAAGAGCGCCGGGAGGCGGCGTCCCGGGAGCAACGTCGCGCCGATGAACGCGCGAACCGGACAGCCCGCCGGGCTCTGGATGCAGCGGAGGCGGAAGTGATGCGTATCGATTCGCGCGTCGCCGAGCTCACATCGCTGCTCGAGGATCCGTCGTTGTACGGGTCATCGTCAGGTGTCGAGCGTGCGCGTGAGTTGAGCAGCGAGCTCGATCTCGCCAAGCGGGAGCTCGATGCCGCCGTCGGCCGATGGGAGGCGATGGCGAACGACGGTTAGGCAGGCCGCGTCAGAACTCGCCGATGAATCCGATTTCGGGTTCGAGCCGATAGCCGAATTTCTCGTGCACCCGCTCTTGGGCCGTCGCGATCACCGCCCGCACGTCAGCGGCGGTCGCACGGCCGAGGTTCACGATGATGTTGGCGTGAAGGGTGGAAATCTGTGCGTCGCCGTGACGAAAGCCCTTGAGTCCGCATTGGTCGATCAAGCGTCCGGCGCCGACGCCTTCGATTTTCTTGAAGATCGAGCCGGCGCTCGGAAACCAATCCAGCCACGGATGTCGTGCGCCGCGCCAACTCAGGTTCTCTTCCATGACGCGATGCATGGTCGCCGGATCTCCAGCAACCAATCGCAACGATGCCGTTAGGACGATGTCACGCCGATGGTGGAAAACGGTGTCGTCGTAGCCGAACTGAACGTACGACGCGTCGACGGTTCGCCGGGCGCCGTCTTCAGCGAGAATCTGACACGACTCGAACACCTCGGCGAGGAACATGGTGCGGTTGCGCTCCGGTGCGGGCGACAGGAAATGCAGATTCTGCCACACGGCGCCGCCTAACGAGCTCGGAATCCCGACGTAGTGCTCGAGACCTGACCAGCCCCGTCGCACCGACTCGAGAATCAGGTCGCGCATCACCGTTCCACTTTCGGCGGTGACGCGCCCGTCTTCGGACCAGTGCACGTGCGACGCGGCGTTCCGGATCACGAGGCCGCGGAATCCGCCATCCCCGATCAGGATGTTGGCCCCAAGGCCGAGTACGAACCATGGGATATCCGCCTCGCGGGCCGCCGCAACGATGGCAGCCAGCTCGTCGGCGCTTGCAACTTCGGCGTAGAGGTCCGCCCGTCCGCCGATCTTGAACGTCGTAAATGGTGCGAGCACCACGTCGGCGCGCAGACGTTCAGGCCCGAGGCACGGAGCCAGGCGAGCGGCTGCCTCCCGAGGCGGCGTCATGGAGCGGGTCATCGTCGAATCAAGAAACCAGGGTGGCGGACGGATCGCCAGTCTCCACGGCTTCGATTCACTCGGCGAACGTGTGAGCACCAAGTGGACTCGACGCCGGTGCCGCGCGCTGGCCGAGCAGTCGCTGAACGTCGGCAAGCGATCCGCCGGCCGCGCAGAGCGCGACGAGCGTCCGGTACACGAGGTTGGTGACTTCGGCTGTGCCGGCGGTCACGTCGTCCCGCGCACACGCGGCGATGAGCGCGGCCGCTTCGTCGCCTAACTTCTGCAAGCGCGCGCGCGGCCCCTGGGCGTCGGCCGCGGTCGCGACAACGGCGCTCCCCTGCTCCGTCACGCGTGCGTCGTCCCCCTCCGGACCCGTGAAGCAGGATGACGCACCGGTGTGACACGTCGGTCCAGCAGGCACCACGCGAGCCAACAGCGCGTCGCCATCGCAATCGCACGCCAGCGAAACGACGCGCTGACGGTTGGCGCCCGATGGGCGTCGTTGCCAGCGTCCATCCGCGCGTGCGTGATACTGCAATTCGCCGGTGGCGAGCGTTTCGACGATCGAGTCGCGATCCGCGCGCGCCACCATGAGCACGAGGCCGGTGCCCGCGTCCTGCGCCACCACCGTCACGTACCCGGCATCCTTGGAAAAATCGAGCTGTGACAGGTCGAACATGATGGCTCCGCGCGCGTGGTGCGGGTGGTTGTCCAGCCTAACGCTGAGGTCAGCAGACCGGCGTGCGTTCAATCATCGCAGCGCAAACTCGTCCGCCAGCACGCGCGGGTCGAGTCGGCCGGTATAGAGTGCCCAACCCACGATGGCCGCCGAGACGTCGCGCTCATCGAGGTCGCGCAGCTCGGACATCGTGGTGATGCCGCCGGCAGCGATCACCGGGTGGACCGACGCCTCCGTTAGATCCTCCATGAGGAAGAGGTCGGTACCCTCGACCCACCGGTCACGCTGTGCGACAGTCACGATTACCGCCGCAACGGGTAACTCGTTCAAGTCTTCAACAATGCTGAGGATGTCGCGCGGTAGCGCACGTCCGCGGTCTCGCGTAACGACGTGACGATCGCGTACGAGCGTCGCGACGGCAACGCGACCCGGACCCTGGCTCGCTACATCTTCGAGCCATTGCAGGTCCTCGATTGCGCGAGCACCGACCACGACCCGGTCCGCGCCCGCCTGCAGAAGACGATCCACGTCGGTGGTCGTGCGCACATCGCCGCTCACTTGGATCGCGGCGTCGACACGATGGAGCAATGTGTCGACGACGGGCGTGTTGTTGCCGCGACCCGCGGCATCATCCAGATCGGTGACGTGCAGTCTGCTGAAGCCCAGAGCGGTCCACGACATTGCGAGCTCGACTGGGTCAACGCGTTCGAGACGCCCGCCGCGGCGCAGGCCGCCCGCGGGCTGGACGCCGGCTCCGTCACGGATATCGATCGCTGGTATGACGATCACGACAGAACTCCTCTCGATGTCCCAGCCACCAGAAAGCCGGCGATCGTTAGTCCTTGTGGATCGCTGTGGAACGCGCATCGCCCGTTCATCACATGCATTGTCGCAGCGTTCCCGCGTAAAAAACAGCGGCCCGTCCACTGTGTGAACGGGCCTCGACGCTCGAACTGCTGGCGAGCGACGCTTACGGAAGTGCCGCACGTGCTAGTGGGCCGCGACCTCGAAGCAGCATTGGGGGCGGTCTCCGTGCTCGCAGCACTCGCGCACTGGGGCGCCGACCGCCTCGCTGAGCAGCGTTTCCACGGAGGCGCAAACCTCGGGATGACCGCGCACGGCCGCGCCGAGCGGACAGCCGAAGCCGCGGATGCGGAAGACACCGTCGTGCTCCTCGACGGCCGTTGCTCCTCCTAACTCCTCGAGCAGCGCGGCCGCCCGATCGACGCGCTCACGTCGCGTGCCGCTGGTGCGGGGGTTCTCTTCCGCGAGCCTCTTGCCCACCGATTGCATCAGGGCTTCGAGCTCGGTGTGACTCATCCGCTCGGCGAGAACATCGAGCAAACGAGCGAACACAACGACGTACGCTCGCGAGAGAAGCTGATTGGTCTCGTCGGTGACTCGATATGTATGCGCCGGCTTCCCGACAGACCCTCGTTTCGGCGCATCCTGTTCGACGAGGCCGTCACGCTCCAGAGAAGCCAGGTGCGCCCTGACGGCATTGTCGGTGAGGTGCAGAGCTCGAGCGATCTGGTCGACCGTGAGCGCGGCGCGTCTGAGGAGCCCGACGATACGTCCGCGTGTGCTGGCGTAAAACTTACGATTCCAACGGGTTACGCTATTCATCTGTGCGGTCCTTGTCGTATCGGACAGGATAACAGGAAGCACCACGAAATACAATATCTACACGATTTGATTGACAAATTGTCATAACCCAGATCATCTTCTCCCCACGACAATCCCGGGTGAGTGGGCTCGGGACCACAATCCAGCACGAAGAGGAGGATGTCATGCTGAAGATGGTATCCATTGCCGCGGTCGTAGGACTCGCATCCGCGTTTACGATGCCGGCCACGTATTCGCCGAAGCCGCACAAGCTAAATGCAGCGGCAGCCACGGCGAGCCGCCGGGCGCTCGATGATGCCACGATCGTTGCGATTTTCGACGAAGCGAACACGGCGGACATCGAGACGAGCGACCTGGCCGAGAAGCGCGGGAGCGCGCCGGACGTTCGAGCTCTAGGCAAGCAGTTCGCGCACGATCACACGGCCGTGCGGCAACAGGGTCGTGACCTAGCGAAGAAGCTGGGTGTGAAGCCGACCAAGCCCAACCCCGATCCGGGCGCCGACGCCGCCGCGGCCGCCCTCAAGGATCTGCAATCCAAGCACGGTGCGGATTTCGACAAGGCGTATTTGGCGCACGAAGTCGCGTACCACCAGCAGGTAATCGACGCGTTGAACAACACTTTGATCCCCGCCATTCAGAACGCGGAGCTCAAGGCATTCGTGCAGAAGATCGTGCCGGCCTTCGAGGGACACCTGGCGGCGGCGAAGAATCTGCAAGCCAAGATCGGACAGTAGGGGTTGGGATGCTCGCTGCTCGGCGACTTGAAGTGCGAGCAGTCGGCCTGTAACTCTGCGACCACACGTCACGGAGCCTACGATGAGCAGTGAGCAACCGAAGTTGGATGGGCCGGATCTTACGTTAGGCATCTCCCTCACCACTCTTGCCGATGGCGTGATGCTACTCGGTCACGCCAACGGCGAAGCGGTGTTGATGGTGCGCCGCGGCGACGATGTCTTCGCCATCGGCGCAGTCTGTACGCACTACGGCGGACCGCTCGCCGAGGGGCTACTGGACGGCGATCGCGTACACTGTCCCTGGCACCACGCGTGTTTTAGCGTGCGCACCGGAGAAGCGCTGCACGCGCCGGCGCTGAACCCCGTCGCGTCTTGGCGTGTCGAGATGCGCGGCGGTATGGCATACGTCACCGAGAAGGT
>JANWIK010000086.1 GCA_025449955.1 Gemmatimonadaceae bacterium | reverse complement strand
TGCGCGGCTCGGCGGTCTGGGCGTTCCGCATCGACGGCGTCGTGCACGAGCATCAAACGATTTCGGGCGTCGTCGAAGACGTGCACCAGATCATCGGCAACTTGAAGACCCTCACGCTGTCGCTGGCAGACGACGTGGATTCCGCGGTGCTCCGCATTCGCAAGACCGAAGGCGGCCCCGTCACGTCGGCCGACATCGAAAGCTCGGGTGTGGTGCGGGTGATCGACGATCACCACCACCTCTTCACGCTCCAGGATGACCGCGAGCTCAACGTCGAGCTGTACGTCGACAAGGGACGCGGCTACATCGAGGCCGACCAGCACCCGGTGGACCGCGGGCTGCCCGTCGACCTGGTCCGCATCGACTCGATCTACAATCCGGTCCGCCGCGCCAATTTCGCGGTGGCCGAGACCCGCGTTGGGCAGCGCACGGACTACGACCGGCTCACGCTCACGGTCGAGACCAACGGCACGATCACGCCCGAGGAAGCGGTGAGCTACGCCGCGGCGCTCGCGCAGACGCACTTCCAGTTCTTCGCCAACTTCGGCTCGCACGCGCAGGGCGCGGTGCCGGCCGCGGGCGAGCACTCGCCCGATGCCCAACGGTTGGTGCAATTGTTCCACACGCCGATCGACGAGCTCGAGCTGTCGGTGCGGTCGGTGAATTCGCTCAAGAACTCCGACATTCGCACGTTAGGCGATCTGGTTCGGCAAACCGAGTCGCAGATGCTGCAAGTGAAGAACTTCGGCAAGAAGTCGCTCCAGGAGATTGCCGATCTGCTCGAGCGCCAAGGCCTGAATTTCGGGATGCGGTACGAGGAGACGACCGATGGCGTGCGGATCACCGATTGGGGCACCGCACCCAGCCGCGCCGCCGCCGCCGCCCCCGACGACGAGGAGTAAGGATCCATGCGTCACCGGAAAGCGGGTCGGCAGCTGCGCCGTACCAGCGAGCAGAAGCTGGCCCTCATGCGCAACCTCGCGTCGTCGCTCATCGAGCACGGCGCGATCGAGACCACGGAAGCCAAGGCCAAGGAGCTGCGGCCGTTCGTCGAGCGCCTCATCACCAAGGCGAAGTCCGGCACGCTGCACGATCGGCGTCTCGCCGTGCGGCACATTCACAAGCGCGAGACCGCGGACAAGCTGTTCCAGGAAGTGGGTCCCAAGTTCAAGTCGCGCGCCGGCGGCTACACGCGGATCCTCAAGACGGGACATCGCAAGGGCGATGGCGCCGACATGGCGCGCATCGAGCTCATCGAGGGTTGACCATGAATAAACGAGGATGCTACGTGTGCGGCAAAGGCGTTGCGTTCGGCAACAGCGTCTCGCACGCGAACAACAAGGTGCGCCGCGTCTGGAAGCCCAATCTTCAGGTGGCCCGGATTCTCATCGACGGGAAGCCCACCAAGATCCGCGTCTGTACGCGATGCCTGAACGCAGGCAAGATTCAACGTGCTCCCCGAGGCCAGGTCGCGTGACCTCCGCGATGCCGCACGCGACGGTTCTGAGGGAGCTTCTCGTGAGGCTCCCTTTTTTCTTGACGTCGAATCCCGATCCACACCGCGCCCCATGCCGACCGCGCTGATCACCGGAATCACGGGCCAGGACGGCTCATATCTCGCCGAGCTGCTGCTCGCCAAGGGCTATCGCGTGTTCGGTGTCGTTAGGCGAAGCTCCACCACGCCGTACGAGCGGATCGCGCATCTCGTCGATCGCGTGGAGCTGTTGTCGGCCGACTTGCTCGACCAGCACTCGTTGGTCGACGCGCTCGCCGCCTGCGCGCCCGACGAGGTGTACAACCTGGCCGCGCAGAGCTTCGTGCAGACCTCGTGGAATCAGCCGGTCCTCACCGGCGAGTTCACCGGGTTGGGCGTGACGCGCGCGCTCGAGGCGGTGCGGAAGGCGGCGCCCCGCGCGCGCTTCTACCAGGCCAGCTCGAGCGAGATGTTCGGCAAGGTGGTCGAATCCCCACAGAGCGAAAACACGGCGTTCTATCCGCGCAGCCCGTACGGCGTGGCCAAAGTCTACGGCCACTGGATCACCGTGAACTACCGCGAGAGCTACGGCCTGTTCGCCGTGTCGGGCATCCTGTTCAATCACGAGAGTCCGCGGCGCGGCCTCGAGTTCGTTACGCGCAAGGTGACGGACGCCGTGGCGCGCATCAAGCTCGGCCTGGCGCACGAGGTTCGGTTAGGCAACCTCGATGCCCGGCGCGACTGGGGATTCGCCGGCGACTACGTGGACGCGATGTGGCGCATGCTGCAGCAGGATCGCGCCGAGGACTTCGTGATCGGCACCGGCCGCACCCACTCGGTGCGGCAGCTGTGCGAGGTCGCGTTCGGCGCCGCGGGCCTGGACTACCGCGACTACGTGAAGCAGGACGAACGATTTTTCCGGCCGGCCGAGGTCGACCTCCTCGTCGCCGACCCGCAGAAGGCCAACACACAGTTAGGCTGGAAGCCGCACGTGTCATTCGAGGAATTGATTGCGATGATGGTGGACGCGGACCTCAAGCGTCATCGCGGCGCGCGCTGACGTGCGCGCGTTGGTGACGGGCGCGGCCGGCTTCGTTGGGCAGTGGCTCTGCGAGGCGTTGGTGTCGCGCGGCTGGGACGTATTCGGCGCGCGCCTGGGCGACGACGTGCCGGCGGGCCGATTGGGACCGCGGGAACTGGGCGCCATCCGATGGATCGACTGCGACGTGACCCACGCGGGCGCGATCGCCGCGGCGCTCGATGCCAGCACGCCCGATGTCGTGTTCCACCTCGCGGGCGTCGCGTTCGTCCCCGACGCCACGGCCGATCCCGCGGGCACGCTCGAGGTGAACGTCGTGGCCGCGGCCCGGTTGCTCTCCGCGATCGGTGCCAGGCGCCGAGCCGGGACGCTCGACCCCGTCGTCCTCGTTGTCGGGAGCGGCGAGCAGTACGGGCGCCACGACGCCACGGAGCAACCCCTCGGGGAGCGCGCGGAGCAGCGGCCACTCAATCCGTATGCGGCGTCCAAGGCCGCGCAGGAAGTGATTGCACTCGCCGCGCATCGCGCGACAGGTGTGCGCGCGATCGTCACGCGATCGTTCAACCACAGCGGAGCGGGGCAGGCCGACCGGTTTCTCATTCCGGCACTCGTGCGACGCGTGCGCGAGCTGCGCACCGGTTCGAGCAAACCGGGCGTTCTGTCCATGGGCACCACGTCGACGGTGCGCGATTTCCTGCATGTGGGCGACGTGATCGCCGCGTACATTGCTCTCGTGGAGAAGGGCGCGGCCGGCGAGGCGTACAACGTGGCGAGTGGAACCGGCGTGGCCGTCGACGCGGTCGCCCGCCGCGTGCTTGCTCTCATGGGCGTCGACGCGAAATTGGAGGTTGATCCCGCGCTCGTTCGTCCCGTCGAGGTGCCGATGCTGGTGGGTGACGCGCGCAAGCTGCGCGACACGACCGGGTGGGCGCCGCGGCTTTCTCTCGACACCATCATCGACGACGTGATTCGTGCCGCGCCGCTCTGATCTTCACCGGATTCTCCTGATCGGCTCGGGGCCGATCATCATCGGGCAAGCAGCCGAGTTCGATTACTCGGGGACGCAAGCGGCGAAGGCGCTGCGCGAGGATGGCTACGAAGTCATTCTCGTGAATTCGAATCCGGCGACGATCATGACCGATCCCGAGATCGCCGACCGGACCTATATCGAGCCGGTCACGCCGGATATCGTCGAGCAGGTGATCGAGCGCGAGCGGCCGGATGCGTTGTTGCCGACCATGGGCGGGCAGACGGCGCTCAATGTGGCGATGGCGCTCTCGGAGCGCGGCGTGCTCGAGCGGTACAACGTGGAGCTGATCGGCGCCGACGCGCGGGCGATTCAGCTGGCCGAAGACCGCGAGCTGTTCGGGAACGCGATGCGCCGCATCGGGCTGCACGTGGCGCGCGGCGGCATCGCCCGCACGTGGGATGATGCGGAAGCGCTGATCCCGGTGGTCGACTTCCCGGCGATCATCCGCCCGTCGTTCACGTTAGGCGGGACCGGCGGCGGCGTGGCGTACAACCGCGACGAGTACGAGGAGATCGTGCGCCGCGGGCTCGACCTCTCGCCGGTTAGGCAGGTGCTCGTCGAGCGGAGCGTCCTCGGCTGGAAAGAATTCGAGCTCGAGGTGATGCGCGATCACGCCGACAACGTGGTGATCGTGTGCTCGATCGAGAATCTCGATCCGATGGGCGTGCACACCGGCGATTCGATCACCGTGGCCCCGGCGATGACCCTCACCGACCGCGAGTACCAGGCCATGCGCGACGCCGCGGTCGCGGTGATTCGGGAAATCGGCGTGGCGGCGGGCGGATGCAACATCCAGTTCGCGGTGAATCCCGCCGACGGCGAGATGCTGGTGATCGAGATGAACCCGCGCGTGTCGCGCTCCTCGGCCCTCGCTTCCAAGGCGACGGGATTTCCGATTGCACGCATCGGCACCAAGCTCGCCGTGGGTTATCGGCTGGACGAGATCACCAACGACATCACGAAGACGACGCCGGCGTCGTTCGAGCCCGTGCTCGACTACGTCGTGGTCAAATGTCCGCGCTTCGCGTTCGAGAAGTTCGCGGCCGCCGATCCGCGCCTCACCACGCAGATGAAATCGGTGGGCGAGTCGATGGCCATCGGCCGGACGTTCAAGGAAGCGTTGCAAAAGGGTCTGCGCGCGCTGGAGATCGGACGCTCGGGGTGGGTGGAGGGCGCCACGCTGCAGGACGACCGCCTAACGGACGACTCCGACGACACGCTGCGGGGCGCGCTCCGGCAGCCGACGCCGGAGCGCATCTTCCAGGTGAAGCGCGCCCTGGCCGGCGGCATGTCGGTGGCCGAGGTCTCCGAGCTGTCGCGCATCGATCCGTGGTTCCTGAACCAGATGCAGGAGCTGATCGACGCCGAGCGCGACTACGCGGCGCTGACGGCGGTGGACGCGCGCGCGATCCGCCGCATGAAACGGCTCGGGTTCTCCGACCGCCAACTGGGCACGTTGCGCGGCGAAGCCGAGCACGAGGTGCGCGCCCAACGTTGGGCGGCGGGCGTGCGGCCCGTCTACAAGATGGTCGACACCTGCGCCGGCGAATTCCCGTCGGCCACCCCGTATCTCTACTCGTGCTACGACGACGAAAGCGAGGCGCCGCCCAGCGGGCGGCGGTCGGTGGTGATTCTGGGCAGCGGTCCCAACCGCATCGGCCAGGGCGTCGAGTTCGACTACTGCTGCGTGCGCGCCGTGATGGCACTGCGCGAGCGCGGGTTCGAGGCGATCATGATCAACTCGAATCCCGAAACGGTGTCCACCGATTTCGACACGTCCGACAAGCTGTACTTCGAGCCGCTCACATTCGAGGACGTGCTGGAGATCGTGGACCGCGAGAAGCCGGTGGGGGTGATCGTACAGTTAGGCGGACAGACGCCGCTCAAGCTGACGCGCGCGCTCGAGGCCGCCGGCGTCACCATCCTCGGCACGTCGCCCGACGCGATCGACATCGCCGAGGACCGCCGCCGCTTCGAGGCCGTGGCGCGCGCGACCGGCGTCAACCAGCCGCCAAGCGGGACGGCGACCAGCGTCGACGAGGCGGTCGGCATCGCCGACGAGGTCGGCTACCCGGTGCTCGTCCGCCCGTCGTATGTGTTAGGCGGACGGGCCATGCAGATCGTGTACGACGAAGCGTCGCTGCGCGAATATTTCGATCGCGCGGCCCGCGCGTCCGAGGATCGCCCGGTGCTCATCGACCGGTTCCTCGAAGATGCGTACGAGGTGGACGTCGACGCGATCTCGGACGGCGAGCGCGTGGTGATCGGCGGCGTGATGCAGCACATCGAAGATGCGGGGATTCACTCCGGCGACTCGGCGTGTGTGCTGCCGCCCTACATCATCAGCGAAGCCGACCTCGCCACGATGCGCGAGCATACGGTCGCGCTGGCCAAGGCGCTCGGTGTCGTCGGACTGATCAACGTCCAGTTCGCGATCAAGGACCGCACGGTGTACGTGCTCGAGGTGAACCCGCGCGCGAGCCGCACGATTCCATTCGTGTCCAAAGCGATCGGACTGCCGCTCGCGTCCTATGCCGCGCGCGTCATGTTAGGCGAGTCGCTCGCGGCGATCGGGTTCACGGACGAGATCGTTCCGCCGTACGTGTCGGTGAAGGAAGCGGTGTTCCCGTTCAACAAGTTCCGTGAGGCGGACCCGGTGTTGGGTCCCGAAATGCGCTCGACCGGCGAGGTGATGGGCATCTCCGACTCGTTCGGTAGTGCGTTCGCCAAGGCGCAGCTCGCCGCCGACAATGGCCTTCCGCTCGAGGGCGCCGTACTGATCACCGTGAACAATTCCGACAAAGCGAACGTGATTCCGATGGCGCGCCGATTTCAAGAAATGGGATTCCGGCTGCTGGCGACGACTGGAACCGCCAAGTTCCTGCGCTCGCGCGGCATTCCGGCCGAACGTGTGTTCAAGGTGCACGAAGGGCGGCCACACGGCATCGACTTGATCGTCAATCGTCAAGTGCAGCTGCTCATCAATACGCCGCTCGGGAAGCACTCGCAGCGCGACGATTATTCCATGCGGCAAGCGGCTGTTGCGCACCGCGTCGCGTACACGACCACGTTGTCGGCGGCGTCCGCGGCGTGCGACGCGATCCTGTCGTTGCGGTTCCGTCCGCCACGCGTCCGCTCACTGCAGGAATGGCACGAGCTCGTGCGCGCTGCCGCAGTGACTGGCGATTGACGCCACAGGCGGACGACAGCACGTTGTTCAGAGCAGGGAAGCGCGCGCGTGCTCGCGCGTGGGGAGCAGGGAACAGGGAACGGTCGGAAGGAGGTCACTGGCCTCGAACGAGAGGGCGTTGCCTAACCCAAGTTCCTGTCGACCGACCGTCGGCACGCGCGATTGTGATGGCGTTTTTGTCCCCGTTCCCTGTTCCCTCATCCCTAAGCGAGCGCCAGCGCGCGCTTCCCCGTTTCTCGAACCTCTGCTGATTCTCCATGCCCGTTCCCTTGCTCGATCTCCGGGCTCAGCACGCGCAGATCAAGGACGAAGTCGTGCGCGCGATGCTGCAAGTCGTGGACGATCAATTGTTCATTCTCGGCCAGCCGGTGGAGCGCCTCGAGCGCGCGGTGGCCGAGCTCTCGCACACGCGCTTCGCGATCGGGTGCGCGAGCGGCACCGATGCGTTGTTGTTGGCACTGCGTGCACTCGACATCGGCCACGGCGACGAAGTGGTCACCACGCCGTTCACGTTCTTCGCGACCGCAGGCACGATCCACAACGTGGGCGCCACGCCGGTCTTCGCGGACATCGATCCGTCGACGTTCAACATGTCCACGGCCCACGCGGCCGCGGTCGTGACGTCGCGCACGAAGGCCGTCGTGCCGGTGGATCTGTTCGGCCAGATGGCGCGCCTCGAGGAGCTGTCGGCGGCGCTGCCTAACGTACCGCTCATCGAGGACGCCGCGCAGACGATCGGCGCGCGGCGCACCATCGACGGCGAGTGGGTGATGGCCGGCGAGCGCGCGACGATCGGTACGTTCAGCTTCTTTCCGTCCAAGAATCTCGGCGGGTACGGCGACGGCGGGATGATGGTGACGCAGGACGATGCGATCGCGACGCGGCTCAAGCGGCTGCGCGTGCATGGCGGTGCCACGCAGTACTTCCACGACGAAGTGGGCTACAACAGCCGCCTCGACTCGCTGCAGGCGGCAGTGCTCGAAGCGAAGCTGCCACACCTCGCCGACTGGAGCCGCGCGCGACGCGAGCACGCCGCGTACTACGATCGCGCGTTCGCCGACGTGCCCGAGGTCCGCACGCCGACGATCGATGCAGGCAACGAGTCGATCTACAATCAGTACACGGTCCGTGCCGATCGTCGCGACGCATTGCAAGCGTCGCTCAAGTCCAAGGGCATCGGCTCGGCGGTTTACTATCCGCTGCCGCTCCACCTGCAGCCGTGCTTCGCGTATCTCGGATACCGCGAAGGCAGCTGCCCCGAATCCGAGAAGGCGGCGCGCGAGGTGTTGTCGCTGCCGGTCTATCCGGAGCTCATCCGGACGCAGCAGGATGAAGTGATTGGCGCCGTGCGCGCATTCTATGGCCACTGACCCGCTGCGCGGCGCACGTCCGACGGCGGGGCAGCGCCTGTTCGCCGGGTTGACCACGTTGGTCTTCCGGCACCGGCGCATCGTGGTGTTCACGATGCACCTGGTGTTGGTGCTCGCCAGCTACACGCTGGCGTTCCTCCTGCGCTTCGACCGGATGATCCCGACGGCATTCCGGTCGATTTTCGTGATCACGCTCGGGCCGCTGCTCATCTTCCGGTTAGGCGCGTTCGCGTTCTACCGGCTGTACAGCGGATGGTGGCGGTACGTCGGCATGCGCGACATGGTCGCCTTGATCAAGGCGATCGCCATCAGCAGCGCGCTGTTCACGGCGTTGCTCGTCTTCACCGGACAAGCCTACCAGTTCCCGCGCTCGGTGATCGTGATCGACGCGGCGCTGACGCTGCTCTTCATCGGCGGCGTCCGGTTCACGCTGCGCGCGGTGCGCGAGAACCGGCGTCCGAAGGCCGGCGGCCCGCGCCTCAGGCGCGTGCTCATCATCGGCGCCGGCGACGCGGGCGAGTTGTTGCTGCGCGAGATGCACAACAACCAGGGCCTGGGCTACGTGCCGGTCGGCTTCGTGGACGACGACGTCCGGAAAACCGGATTCTACATCCACGGCGTGCCGGTGCTCGGCACCACCGAGTCGTTAGGCACGCTGCTCGAGACGCATCCGGCGGACGAGCTGATCATCGCGATCCCCTCGGCCGCGCGCGAGCAGATCCAGACGATCGTCAATCGCTGCCTGGCGACGCGCGTGCCGTTCAAGATTCTGCCGGCGATCGCGGCGTTGTCCGGCCGCGTGCAGATGAGCCAGGTGCGTCCGGTACGCGTGGAAGACCTGCTCGGCCGCGATCCGGTGGATTTGGATTCCGCCGTCGTGCGGGCGGAGATCGCGGGCCGCCGCGTGCTCATCACCGGAGCGGGCGGCTCGATCGGCGGGGAGCTGGCGCGGCAGATCGCGACCTTCGATCCCGCGTCGCTCACGCTCCTGGAACGCTCGGAGAACGCGCTCTTCCTCATCGAGCAGGAGCTCAAGCGCAAGCATCCGGCCTTGGACGTGCGTCCTGCGATCTGCGACATCTGCGAGACATCCGATGTCACGCGGCTCTTCCGCGAGATGCGCCCGGAGATCGTCTATCACGCCGCCGCATTCAAGCACGTGCCGATGATGGAGGCGCACGTGTGCCAGGCCGTCGAGAACAACGTGTTCGGCACGCGCAACGTCGCCGAAGCCGCCATGCAGTACGGTGCGACGTTCGTCCTGATCTCGACCGACAAGGCCGTGAGTCCGACGAACATCATGGGTGCCACGAAGCGCTTGGCCGAGCAGCTCGTGCTGTCGTTGGCCGACGCGCGCACGCACCATTTCGTGGCCGTGCGGTTCGGCAACGTGTTAGGCAGCAACGGCAGCGTGGTGCCGCTGTTCAGCGAGCAGATCGCCGACGGCGGACCGGTCACGGTCACGCACCCGGAGGCGACGCGCTACTTCATGACCATCCCCGAGGCGGTGCAGCTGGTGTTGCAAGCCTCGGCGCTCGAGGAAGCGCGCGATCGGATCGTGATGCTCGAGATGGGGCATCCGGTCAAGATCGTGGATCTGGCGCGCAACCTCATCCGGTTGTCGGGACTCGAGCCCGACACCGACATTCCGATCGTGTTCACCGGGCTGCGCCCGGGTGAAAAGCTGCACGAGCAGCTCACATCGGAGACGGAAGAGACGATCCCGACGCGGTTCGAGAAGATCCGCATCGTGAAGACCGGCTCATCGCGCCCGTTGGACCATCAGTTAGGCCATCTCTGGGATCTCGTCGTGGCGCGCGACGAGCGAGGCATCGTGCGCAAGCTGCAGGAATTGGTGCCGGAGTTCTCGCCGCAGGCGGCGCTCATCGCGCGCCTTCGCGAGCGCGTCGCGGCGCCGGAACCGCGTCAGTTCACCAAAGGAGCCTGACGATTCGCGCCGTGATCGTAGTCGCCGCCGGTGTGCTTTTCGCCGCCGTCGGCAGTGCGCGTGTGGCCGCCGCGCAGCATCCGTTAGTCACACTGCCCCTCGACGATCCGGCCTACGCGCAGTTGGACGGCCTCGTCCAGCTCGGCTGTGGAGCCGCGCGCATCTCGGCCTACCGGCCGTTCATGGTGAAGGATGTGCGCTCGGCCTTGCGCGCCGCCAAAGCCGAGTCGATGTGCAGCGGCCGGATCCTCGACGCGCTCGCGTCGCGCTTCCTCGCCGACAGCGTGACCTCGGACTCGGCGGCCGACGCCAAGGCGTATCGCGTTCGCTTCGGCGGCCTCGCCTCGCTGCAAGGGACCGGACTCCACGGCGGCGAGATCGACCCGTTGTGGGACAACATTCGCCCGACGTCGGAGGGCACACCGACTGCGGTCGGCACGGCGCGCCTGCGCCTCACCTTCGACGGCGGGCCTAACGTCGTGCTGGTGAGCGAGGCGTACGGCGAAACCGACAGCCGTAACGATCCGACGGTGCGGGCGAACCAGTTCCGCAAGACGTCGGGCGTGATCGACTTCAGCGACGCGTACGCGTCGGGCAAATTGGGGCCGCTCGTGTTGTCCGTTGGGCGGGGACGCGAGGCCTGGGTCGGCGACGGCACCGAATCGATGGTGCTCTCGGCAAACGGTCCGGCGCTCGACAAGATCACGCTCACGGCGCAGTGGGCGAAGTTCGAGTTCAAGTCGCTGGTCGCGTCGCTCAACGACGTGACGCTCACGCCGTCGGTGGACGGTACGCCGGACAGCCTCGGGACGCAGCGGTATCATCGCATGATGGTCGCGCATGCGCTTACGTGGCGTCCGTCGCACAAGGTCGAGCTCACGGTTGGCGAGACCGCGCTCATTCCGCGGCAGGGCGGAGGCGTCGCGCTCAACTTCGTGAACCCGCTCATGGTGTTTCAGGTCACGCAGAACGACAAGTCTGGCGACATCAGCCAAGAAGGCAACGTCAATCTCACCGCGTTCGGATCGGTGCGTGCCAACCTCGACCGCTTTTCGCTGCAGGGCGATCTCCTCATCGATGACATCCAGATCGATGCGCAGGATCGGAAGAACTTCCCGGACCTGTTCGGGTGGAACGTGCGCGGCACCTATGCGCTCACGCTGCCAATCCCCACGAATATCGGGCTCCAGTATCGCCGCGTGAGCAGCTTCACCTATCTCGAGTCGTTCTATACGGCCACGTGGCAACAGTACGATCAGCCGGTGGGCTCCGAGTTGGGCCCCGACGCGGACATGGCCCGCGCGTTCGCCGATGTGTGGCCGTCGGGCCGATTGCACTTCTCGGCCGGAATCGCGAAATGGCGCCGCGGCGATCAGCGAATCAACACGCGCCCGACGCCTAACCGATTCGGCCACGCCGGCGACCCGTTCCCGTTCGCCAGCGGCGACACGCCCGATGTGCAGAGCGCGTGGATGGGCGACGCGTCGGTGCAGTGGCTCGACCCCATCGTGCCGCTCACGCTCGAGGTGCAGGCGGCGCGCGTGGATAACGTGAACAACGTGGCGACTCCGGCCGCGACGTACGCCCGGGTGCAGCTCGTAGCGACGTACCGCTTCCGGTACCCTTGACGCATGCAGCCGCGAGCAGCGAACGCGCGCACGCTCGGCGTGCCGTGGCACATTCCCGTCGTCCTGTTCGCCTCGCTGTGCGTGATCATCGGAGTGATCTGGGACATCTCGTGGCATAGCACGATCGGCCGCGACACGTTCTGGACGCCGGCCCACATGGCGATTTATTTGGGCGGGCTCGTGGCCGGTGTGTCGTGCGGGTGGTTGGTGCTCTCCACCACCTTCTCCCGTGTCGCCGGCGCTCATGACGACACGGTGCGCTTCTGGCGATTCTTTCACGCGCCGCTCGGCGCGTGGGTGTGCATCTGGGGCACGTTCGCGATGCTCACCTCGGCGCCGTTCGACAACTGGTGGCACAACGCGTACGGACTCGACGTCCAGATTCTGAGTCCGCCGCACACGGTGCTGGCGTTAGGCATCGCGGCCGTGCAGTTGGGCGCGTTGCTCATGACGCTGGCGCTCCAGAACCGCGCCGGCGCCGGCGAGGCGCCGCGGTATCGGTTGCTGTACGCCGCCGCGGCGGGCGTGCTGTTCCTCAATGCCACGATCATGACCACGGAGTATCACCGCCGCGCGTTGATGCACGCGCCGGTGTTCTACGTCGTGGCGTGCACGGTGTTCCCGCTCTATCTGGTGATGCTCGCGCGTGGATCGCGACTCAGGTGGCCCACGACATCGGTGGCCGCGGTGTACACCGTGGTGATGCTGGCGATGGTGTGGATCCTGCCGCTGTTCCCGGCGACGCCCCGGTTAGGCCCGATCTATCAGACCGTGACGCACATGGTGCCGCCGGATTTTCCCCTGTTGCTGATCGTGCCGGCGCTGGTGCTCGACCTGATTTTCCAGCGGGCGCCGCAGACCCTCCATGGGTGGCGGTTGGCCGGGCTCCTCGGCGCCGCGTTCCTCATCGTGTTTTTCGCCACGCAATGGACGTTTGCGTATTTTCTGAACTCGCACGCGTCCGAGAACTGGGTGTTCGCCACCGACAACTATTTCTACGGCCTGCCGAAGACGACGCTTGCCTATCGCCACGCCTTTCCGCCCCTGCACGCTGGCGCGCTCGTGCGCGGGTTGGCGCTCGCCCTGGTGCTCTCGGTGGTGTCGTCGCGAGTCGGCTTGGCGTTCGGCGATTGGCTGCGGCAGGTGAAGCGGTGAGTCTCGCCCGACGCCTGCCTAACGGAACGGCGGGCCTGTTCGGGCTCGCCGTGGTGTGGCTCGCGGCCACGGCGCACATCGGCAGCCCGGACGTCTACTTCAAGGGTCTCGCCGGTCCGTACGAGGTCGGCGTCGTAGTCCGGCCTCCCGGCGTCGTGCCCGGCCAGGTCGATGTCGTGGTCCAGGTGAAAGACGCCGTGGATCGCGTGACCGTGCAGCCGGTGTACTGGGAGACGAGCACCGGCGGCGCGCCCCAACCGGATCTGGCGCAGCCGGTTGCCGGCGAGCCGGGCACCTACGCGACGCGGCTGTGGCTCATGACCACGGGCTCGTACAGCATCGCCGTCGCGATCAGGGGTGCGCGCGGGATGGGCGCGGTGAACATCCCCGTGCTGTCGACGGCCACCCGCGAGCTCCCCATGTCGCGTGCGTTAGGCGCGTGCCTCCTCGTCCTCGGCGCGTTTCTCGTGTTCGGTCTGCTGTCCATCATTGGCGCCGGGTCGCGCGAGGCCACGCTCGACCCCGGTGCCCCGGTCGACGCGCGGCGCCGCATGCGGGCCCGCGTCGCGATGGGATCCGGCGCGGCGATTTTCGCGCTCGCTCTGTTAGGCGGCAACGCCTGGTGGCGCTCGTCGGCGCGTGACTACCAGCGCATCATCTATGTGCCGCCCGCCAACACGGCGCGCATCGTCGATTCCGCCGGCCAACGCGTGTTGCACCTCACGATCACCGCGCGTGACTGGTTGGACCGCAAGGAGACGCCGCTCGTCCCGGACCACGGGAAGTTGGTACACCTTTTCCTCGTGCGTGCGCCGGGCATGGACGCGTTCGCGCATTTGCATCCCGTTACCCGTGACTCGAACGACTTCCGCGTCGCGGTCCCGCCGCTCCCACCCGGTACCTATCGCCTCTACGCCGACATCGTGCACCAGAGCGGATTCGCCGAGACGCTCGTCGACACGCTTGCGATTGCGGGCGACGCGCCGGCGTCGTTCGCCCCCACCGATTCCGACGACTCGTGGGTGACTGCCGGTGCGCGCGGCGACGACACGCGCGTCGCGCTGGCCGACGGATCGACCATGACCTGGGATCGCGGCGACACCGCGATCGTCGCCAATCAGATCGCGCCGCTCCACTTCACGGTGCGTACTCCCGATGGGCGCGCGGCCGTGTTGCAGCCGTACATGGGAATGGCCAGCCACGCGATGATCACTCGCGACGACGCCAGTGTGTTCGTGCACCTGCATCCAATGGGCACGATCGCGATGGCGGCGCAATCGTTGTTCGACCGTCGGCAGGGAATCGACACGTCCCGCGCGACACCGAGCACGATGTCGATGCGCGACACGGCGCTGCCGGATACGGTGAGTTTTCCATACGCGTTTCCGAAGCCGGGGCACTATCGGCTCTGGGTGCAGGTGCGCCGCTCAGGCAAAGTGCTAACCGGAACGTTCGACGCCACCGTGCGAGAGGCCGCTCCACCTCGCGAGCGGTCGTGAGCGGGCTCGTGTGCGCCATCGCGACTTTGATAAGTCGACGCGCATTGCCCGGCTCCCCGATGCCCGATAAGTTCAAGGGCTGGCGGCATATCGGCCAACAACCGAACTCAACAATATCCCATCGTGCGGATTACAGTCGTCGGGACGGGCTATGTCGGTCTCGTAGTGGGCGCTTGTCTGGCAGAGACGGGTAGCGACGTCGTTTGCGCGGACATCGACGAGCACAAGATCAACGGCCTCAAGCAAAACGTGCTGCCGATCTACGAGCCTGGTCTCGAGGATCTGGTCGAGCGCAACCAACAGCAGAAGCGGCTCACCTTCACCACGGATGTTGGCAGCGCCGTCAAGAACGCCGAAGTGGTCTTCATCGCCGTGGGCACCCCGCCGGACGAAGACGGATCCGCCGACCTGCGACATGTGCTCAGCGTTGCCGATGTGATCGGCCGCAACATGTCGCGCGAAATGGTGATCATCACCAAGTCGACGGTGCCCGTGGGCACGGCGCGTAAGGTGGCCGACGCCGTCGGCAAGAACGCGAAGTTCCCGTTCCACATGTGCAGCAATCCCGAGTTCCTCAAAGAGGGTGCCGCCGTCGAAGACTTCATGCGGCCGGACCGCGTGGTGCTCGGCGTGGACAGCGACTACTCGCGATCCGTGATGGCCGAGCTGTACGCGCCGTTCGTGCGGACCGGGAAGCCGATTCTGTTCATGGACATTCCATCCGCCGAGCTGACGAAGTACGCCGCCAACGGCATGCTTGCCACGCGCATCTCGTTCATGAACGAGATCGCGAATCTGTGCGAAAAGGTCGGCGCGAACGTGGACAACGTGCGGAAGGGCATTGGCAGCGACGTCCGCATTGGACCGTCGTTCCTCTTCCCCGGTCCTGGCTACGGCGGCTCGTGCTTCCCGAAGGACGTCAAGGCGCTGCTGCGCACGGCGCAGGAGAACAAGGCGTCGCTCAAGGTGCTCGATGCGGTCGAGCAAGCCAACGAGCGGCAAAAGCATCGCTTGTTCGACAAGCTCTCGTCGGTGATGCCGGACGGCATGCGCGGCTGTCGCATCGCGGTGTGGGGTCTGGCATTCAAGCCGCAGACGGATGACATGCGCGAATCGCCCGCGCTCACACTCATCGAATCGCTGCTCGAGGCCGGGGCCACGGTGGTGGCGCACGATCCCGTCGCCATGCCCGAAGCGCGCCGTCGGTTAGGCGACCGGATCGCGTACACCGAATCCAACTACGACGCGCTCACGGGCGCCGATGCGTTGGTCGTGGTCACCGACTGGAATCAGTTCCGCCATCCGGACTTCGAACGCATCAAGTCGTCGCTCAAGCGTCCCATCGTGATCGACGGCCGCAACCTGTACCACCCCGACAAGATGGCGGCGTTAGGCTTCACGTATCGCTCGATCGGACGCGGCCGCGAATGAGAGTCCTCATCACGGGCGCCGCGGGGTTCCTCGGCTCGCACCTGTGCGACCGCTTTCTGGCCGACGGGCACCAGGTGGTCGGGCTCGACAACTTCATCACCGGCCACGCCGACAACATTGCGCACCTCATCGGCCAGCCGGACTTCGAGTTCGTCCGCCACAACATCTCGACGTACACGTACGTCGCCGGCCCGCTCGACGGCGTGCTGCACTTCGCGTCGCCGGCCAGCCCGATCGACTACCTCGAGCACCCGATCCCCACGCTCAAGGTCGGTGCGTTAGGCACGCACAACGCGTTGGGCCTGGCGTTGGCCAAGCGCGCCCGGTTCTTCCTCGCGTCGACGTCCGAGGTGTACGGCGATCCGCTCGTGCACCCGCAGCCCGAGTCGTATTGGGGGAACGTGAATCCCGTGGGGCCGCGCGGCGTGTACGACGAGGCGAAGCGCTTCGCCGAAGCGATGACGATGGCCTATCACCGGTACCACGGGCTCGACACCCGCGTCGTCCGGATCTTCAACACATACGGGCCGCGCATGCGCCCGCGGGACGGACGCGTGGTGTCCAACTTCATCGTGCAGGCGCTGGCCGGCGAGCCGATCACGATCTACGGCGATGGGTCGCAAACCCGCAGCTTCTGCTACGTGTCCGATGAGGTGGAAGGCATCTACCGCCTCTTCACGAGCGGCGACAACGACCCGATGAACATCGGCAATCCCACCGAGTACACGGTCAAGCAGCTGGCCGAGGTCGTGCTCGATCTGACGGGCGCCAAGGTGCCGATCGAGATGCGTCCGCTGCCCGTGGACGATCCCAAGGTGCGCAAGCCGGACATCACGCGCGCCCGGACCATGCTCCAATGGGAACCGGCCGTCGCGCTGCGCGACGGCGTCGCGCGCACCATCGAATACTTCCGCTCGCTCGGCCCCGAGCGGTTAGGCGCGCGTGGCTGAGCGGGTCCTGGTCACCGGTGCGGCAGGGTTCATCGGCTCGCACGTGGTCGATGCCCTGCTGGCGCGCGGCGACCGTGTGTTAGGCGTCGACAATTTCGACGACTTCTACGACCCGGCCCTCAAGCGGGCCAACATCGACGCGGCGTGCGCCTCGAGCGCGTTCACGTTACACGACGCCGACGTTCGCGACGCAACGGCCATGGCGCGTGCGATGCGCGCGATTGAGCCCGACGTGGTCGTGCACCTGGCGGCCCGCGCCGGCGTGCGCCCATCGATTGCGGCGCCGGCGCTGTATGCCGACGTCAACGTGCGTGGCACCGCGGTGGTGCTCGAAGCCGCGCGCGCCGCGGGCATTCGTCGCGCGGTGGTTGCGTCGAGCTCGTCCGTGTACGGCAACGCCAGCCAGGTCCCATTCTCCGAGTCCGATGCCGCGATCCAGCCTGTGAGTCCGTATGCGGCGACCAAGCGCTCCGCCGAGCTCGTGTGCGAGACGTTCGCCGAGCTCGAGCCGCGGATCCGCATCGTGTCGCTACGGTTTTTCACGGTATACGGACCGCGGCAGCGTCCCGACCTGGCCATACGCAAGTTCGCGTCGCTCATCTCGAGCGGCCGCCCCATTCCGGTATTCGGCGACGGATCATCGTCGCGCGACTACACGTACGTCTCGGACACCGTGCAGGGCGTGCTCGCGGCCATCGATCGGACGCGCGCCCCCGAAGTGCGGCACGAGCTGTACAACCTCGGCGAATCGCAAACGACGACGTTGTCGCAACTGATCGCGCTGCTCGAGCAGGCGCTCGGATGCGCCGCGATCATCGAGCGCCTGCCGCCGCAGCCGGGTGATGTTCTGTGCACCTTTGCCGATATTTCGCGTGCCCGAGAGGCGCTCGGCTATGCGCCGAGCGTGCCCATCCAGGATGGCATCCCTCGCTTCGTCGCGTGGTTTCGCGACAACGCGGGGCAGGGCACACCCGCTCTCCGGTGAACCGTCTCCCTGAATCCGGGTATCACCCGCCGTCATGCTTGTGAACGCGCTACGCCGCACGCTTCCGGTCCTCGCCCTCGCGGGACTCGCCGCCTGTCACAGGCATCCATTCATCCCGTCGAGCTTCGCCTCCAAGGCAGAGCTGTTTCAGGCGTCGTTGCAGCAACTGAAGCAGCATCACTGGGGCAACGCGCAAAACGGGTTCGAGAAGCTGACCACCGATCTGCCGGCCCGCGATCCAATGTTGCCGTCGGCGTTCTACTACTTGGGCGAAGCGCACGCCGGCCAGCGAGAGTACATCCTCGCGGCGCAGGCGTACTCGCGCGTCCCGGAGAGCTTCCCCGAGGACAGCCTGGCCGGCCCGGCGACGTTCCAGACAGGCATGTCGTATTCGAGCCTCTGGCGCAAGCCGTCGCTCGATCCGGACTACGGCGAGACGGCGATCAGCACGCTGCAGAGCTTCATCGCGGCGTACCCGGATTCGCCGCTCAAGCCGCGCGCCCAACAAGAGATCGACAAGCTAACGGAATGGCTGGCGATCAAGAATTTCGACACCGGCATGTTTTACTTCCGTCGTAAGGCATACGATCCGGCGATCATTTATTTCAACGACGTCGTGCGCTTGTACCCGACCACGCGGCATGCGAAACTCGCGTTGATCCAGCTCGTGAAGTCGTACCGGCAGATCAAGTATCCCGAGGAAATCGCCGAAACGTGCGCCACGCTCTACCAGAAGTATCCGGGCGACAATGAGGTGAAGTCCACGTGCGGGCCTCCACCGCCGGCGACGACGACGGCCACGCCGAAGCCCTGACCACGGTGCGACTGGGGCTCTTCGGCGGGACGTTCGATCCGCCCCACGTTGGTCATCTCTTTGCCGCGAGCGACGCGTTCGACAGGCTGCACTTGGACCGGGTGATATTCATTCCCGCGGCGAGCCAGCCGTTCAAGCAAGGAGCGGTCACGGCATCCACGGCGGACCGGCTCG
>JANWIK010000085.1 GCA_025449955.1 Gemmatimonadaceae bacterium | reverse complement strand
GAGAATGCTACGAGCGGTGAAATAACGGCGCAACGGGACGACGCGGGCGCCCGGTCCTTGCGGAGGCCGATCAGAACAATGTACGGCGAGTGAGCCGATGCCTAACGCTATTCGCCCAGCACGTCGGCGAAGTATACGGGCAGGTGGATTTCGAGCGGCGGCGCGGACGCGCCCGGCTGCCACACCAATCTCTCGGTGAGGATCGTTGGGCGATCGTCCGTTGGGCGCCAGCACTCGATGGCCCGCGCCTCGAGGTCCACGATCCAGTAGTCGGGGACTCCGTGGCGCTGGTACAGACGACGCTTCACCCCTCGGTCCCTTCGCTTGGTACTTGGTGACAGCACCTCCACCGCCACGATCAGTCGCGCGGCCTCTTCCCACGTGCGAGGTGCGCGTCCATTGACCAGTGGTACCACGAACAGATCCGGCTCGACCATGTTCTCCTGGTCGAACGCCACGTCAGCCGGCGCAAGAAGAGCCTCGCCGATCACGTTCCGTTCGAGATACTGGTATATCCGTAAGAGCAGCTTCACGCACGCCCTCTGGTGGGGCAGCGTCGGTGCGGGCGTCACGAGGAGTGCGCCGCCGACGACCTCGTAGCGGTTGTGGTCGTCGGGGAGCTCGTGCACCATCTCGGCGGTCCATCGCGCGGGTGCGGATGCCATACGCATAAACTCGTCTCCTCGGCTCGGAGCGCGCAAGGCTGCATGGGCCAGGATGTGCACCACGTGTCGCCGAGGTGACATCAGATTGCATCCGGCCGCATCCAATTGCGCATCACGCGAACGAAGGTGTTGCTTAGGGCGCCAATCGGAACGCCACCTTGATGCTGTGTTCCGCGCGTTTGCTCCGCGCCACATCGATCGCCCGGCGATACTGCGCCAGCGGGAACACGTGCGTGACGAAGTCGCCGATCGGCGCACGGCCCGACGCGATCAGCTCGGCCGCTTCGACGAACGCATGGCGGGCCGGACTGGCGTGTGCGTGCGCGCCGTAGCACAGGCTGCCGCGCACGGTGAGCTCCTTGAGCCACAGCGGCGTCCAGTCGATGAAGTTCATCGTGGTCGAATTGCCTAACAGAACGATCGTGCCGCCGGCGCGCGTGACGCGCATGGCGTCGTCCATCGCCGCGGCGCCGCCCACGCACACGAACGTCCGGTCGAATCCGCCCACGCCGACAGGCTTGCCGAGGATCGGCTTCAACAGGCGCGCCCCGCCCGCGTCGGCGAGGACGGGCAGATAGTCGCCGTGGGCATCGATGCCGCTCTCCGCGCCCAACCGTTGGGCGCAGTCGCGCTGGAAGGCGTGGCGCGCGAGTACGGTTAGGCGTGCGCGCGGGGCCAGCGCCCGGAGCGCCGCCACCGTGAGGAGGCCGATCGACCCGCCGCCGATCACCAGCACGCGCGCCCCGTCGGCGGGCAGGTTCGCCCGCACGGCGTGTACCGAGCACGCGAACGGCTCGACGAGCACCGCTTGCTCGTCGCTCATCGACTCGGCCACGGGAATCAGCTGCGACGCGTGCGCTACGAACGTCTGGCCCCAGCTGCCGCCGAGTCCGCGCGTCGTGCCTAACAACATGCCCGGCGCGACCGCGCCATCGGTGAAGTGCGCGCAGCGCGAGTGATCGCCCGAGGCGCACGCGTCGCACACCGGTGCGATCTCGCGCGGTTCGCAGCAGAGGAGGGGATTCACCGTCACCCGCGTGCCGGCCGTCACGGTTCGCACCGCGCGGCCCACTTCGATCACGTCGCCCACGTTCTCGTGGCCGATCACGAACGGAAACGACGAGAACGGCGACGTGGACGGGCTCGCCTTGAGCGTGATGACGTTGAGGTCGCTGCCGCAGATTCCGCCTAACCGGGTGCGGATGCGTACCCAGTGCTCGGACGGCAGCGCGGGCTCGCCGACGTCGCCGTACCGCGTACACGCGAGCGCGCCAAGGTAGAAGCGGTCGGACACGCGGCCGCCGGCCTTGGTCGCCAGGTATCGCGGGATCGGCGCCGCGAACGTGATCGCCTTCACGCGCCCGCCGCCTTGGCGCCTAACGCCGGCGTCACCACGCGCAGCGCGCCCGGCACGCACGCCACCTCGAGCGTCGCCGAGCTCGCGCGATTGTACTCGCCGTCGGTCTCGTACGCCGGCGGCGCGCCGAACGCGAGCGTGAAGCGCGCCGCCTGCTCGGTCCGCACCTCGGGCTTCCCGATGTGTGTGCCCTTGGTGGCCGCGCCGAAGAGCACGATGCGGCGCATCGGCGACGCGGCGCCGATCGCCACCGCGTCCAACAACCCATCGGTCACGCTCGCCCCGGGCGCGATCCGAAAGGCGCCGCCGAAATTCTTTCCGTTAGCGATTACGAGCATGAGGTGCGGCTGTGGCCCGCGCGGCGCGACATCTACGGTGATCCCGCGATACCCGAACAACTGGCGTAGCGCGCAATAGAGATAGAGCGCGTCGCCCTTGAGCCAGTTCACCGTTTCGACCTGCTCGAGCACCGCGATGTCGAAGCCGAACCCGGCCACGTTCAGGAAAAACCGGTTCTCGATGCGGCCGACGTCCACGCGCATGTCGGGTCCGTCCACGGCCAGGCGCGCTGTGGCGGCAAAGTCCGATGCCGGTGCGCCGATGGTCTTCGCGAAGTCGTTGCCCGTGCCGGCGGCCGCGAGCGCCAGCCTAACGGGAGCGCCCGCGCTCAGGATGGCGTTGGCCACGTTGCTCCACGTCCCGTCGCCGCCTACCGCGACGATCGTGCGCGCCCCATCCTGGATGGCGCGAAGGGCGACGGTTCTCTCGTCGCCCTTCGCCTTCGTGCTTCGAATGTCGGTGACGCCAACCGCGGCGAACGCCCGCTTCACCTGCTCCGCCGCCTTCGCGCCCCGCCCCTTACCCGAGGCGGGGTTCACGATGACGCAAACGTCCGTCATCGCCGCGCGTAGCTGGCCAACTGTTGCAGCGGGTGGAAGGTCTGCTTGCCGCCCTTCATCCACAACTCGCGGAACGGCGTCACGTCCACTTCCCAGTCCTCGAGCAGGTCGGTCATCGCCTGCGATCCGATCTGGATGCCGCCGCGCTCTTCTTCGTTCTCGCTGAACTGTCCCTGCATCACGATCGTGGACGAGTACGCGCCTTCGTCGTCGTTCATGAACGCCTGGTAGCGGTGCTCGACGTTGGACCACTCGTGCTCGGTCACCGTCATGTCGACGATCGATTGCCCGCGATCCGTCGCGTGGATCGTGATGTGTCCGTCGCCGCGCTCCCAGGCGATCGAGATGTCCTGCATGTAATGCGGCAGGTGCCACCGCTCGATGGCATGCTCACGCGACTCGCGCGTCGTCGTGCCTAACCGGAACGGATAGAACGCCGACCGGGGCCACGGCTGGCCCTGTTCGATGCGCGGCGAGACGAGAATCGAGAGAATCAATTCGCCGTACTCGCCCACGGGGCTCTGATGGAAATCGAACGCCATCACGCTCAGGACGCTCGAGCCGTGGTGCGGCTCGATCGGCTGCAAATCCGGCGGCAGGATGGCGCGGGCATTCTCCGTCGGAAACTCGAAGAAGCCGCCGATCGCGTCGCGGAAATGATACTGGACGAACCCGTCATTTCTGCTGCTCATACGAGGATCCCCTCTTCACGAAGGACGCGGACGAGGATGGCCACGCCCTCGTCGAGTTGGTCGAAAGTATGCGACGCCGAGATCGACACGCGGAACCGGGAGCGATGCTTGGCGACGGCGGGATAAATCACAGGTTGCAGATACAGTCCGGCGCGGAACAACTGGTGGCAGAGCTCGAAGATGCGACGGTCGTTCCGCACCATGATCGGGATGATCTGCGACGTGGAATCACCCACATCCACGCCCTCATCCTCGAGCGCTTTCCGAATGTGCGTCACGTTCTCCCACAACTTGGTGCGAAGCTCGGGCTCGGCTTGCGCAATTTGCAGTGAACGAAGCACGCCGGCCGTCACCACTGGCGAGAGCGCGCACGAGAACACCCGCGACCGCGCGAAGCCCTTGAGGTAGTTGTAGAGATTTTTCGAGCCGGCCACGTAGCCGCCCTGTCCGCCGAGCGCCTTCGAGAACGTGCCGATATGAATGTCGACTTCATCCTCGAGGCCGAATTTCTCGGCGACGCCGCGACCGTTGTCGCCGTAGAGAAACGCGGAGTGCGCTTCGTCGAGCATGATGCGCGCGCCGTACTTCTTCGCGACTTCGACGAGCTCCGGCAGCGGACACACGTCGCCGTCCATCGAGTAAACACCTTCGATGGCCACGAGCTTTTTCCCCGTGGTGGAGCGAAGTTTTTTCTCGAGGTGCGCCGGGCTGTTGTGACGGAAGAACTGGACGTTCGCCTTGGAGAGAATGGCGCCGTCCACGATGCTCGCGTGTGCGTTCTGGTCGGCGATGACCCAGTCGCCGGGTCGCATGAGACCCGAGATCATTCCCACGTTGGTGCTGTAGCCCGTGGGGAACACCATCGCCGCTTCTTTGCGCTTGAATCGCGCGACAGCTTCCTCGAGCTGGACGTGCACGTCCATCGTGCCGCTCAAGATCGGCGAGCCGGCCGCACCCAACCCGTACTGATCGAGCGCCGCTTTCGCGGCCGCGATCACCTCGGGACGATACGACAGTCCGAGGTAATTGTACGACGACAGATTCAGGAGCTTGACGTGCCGGTGATGCAATCCTTCAGTGAGGTGCACCCAGCCTTGCGGCGGCGTTGACATCGCCTGTGCGAACAGATAGTAACCCTGCTGCACGGCGCGGGTGTACCACTCGTTGTATGGCTCCAGAATCGCGAACGGGTCATCGCTCGACGAATAGAAGAAGCTACTGTAATCGTAGTCGGAGACGCTCATGCTCGTCTGCGCTTCGACTCGTGTTGCCATGGGTGACCTCCAAGTGAATGCCGAGAGCGCCGGCTTGTCTCCGCAGCACGTTCCTCCCCCGACCCAAGTTCGTGCATCCCCCTCCCTCAGCACCCGACTTGCACGTATCGGGCGCGCGCTGCGCAGCGGCATTTTCTTCGTCATCTACTTCTGCTACCTGACTCTCATCATGGGCCTTGGGCAGCGTGTGCTGCTATGGCCCGCCATGGTGCTTCTGCCGCGGCGTCGCCGGGCGATGGTGCGTGCCTGGCTCCGCTTTCATGCGATTGCCACCGTACGAATGGCGCGCGTCTTTGCCGGCGTGCGCCTTACGACCACCGGATCACTGCCCGCCGAGAGTTGCATCGTGGTGATGAATCACCAGTCGGTGCTCGACATCCCGCTCGGGCTCTCTCTCGTGACCGGTCCGTACCCGCTCATCCCGACCCGCGACCGATATCGCCGCGGCATTCCCGGCATCTCACCGCTCAGTCGTCTCGCGCGGTTCCCGTTCCTCTCGCAGGGGCGCACGCTGTCACGTGCCGAGTTGGCTTCTCTCACTGACGCCGCTACCCAAGTTGCACGCGGCGAGCAATCGCTGCTCATCTTTCCCGAAGGACATCGCACCGACGATGGCCGCATCGGCCGCTTCATGCGCAACGGTCTTCGGATCACGCTCGCGCGTGCGTCCCGGCCCGTCTATTGTGTAGTGGCTGACGGCATGTCACACGCCCGCACGTTTGCGGACGCATTCTTACGCTTTGCCGGCACCCACATTCGAGTCGTCGTGCTGGGACCGTACCCTCCACCGTCCGATGACACGCACGTCGATGCGTTCATCGACATGCTTCACCAACGTATGACCGCGGAACTCGACGCCATGCGTGCGGCGCGAGGGCCGTCGCCTGGTGATGCTCCTCCTTCACCATCGGTTCCATCTGCTCGCGCCGATTGATCCGGCGCGACGCGCCCAACTCGCAACGGGGCTAGACAGTGCGCGATCCGCGCGCACCGACGAGCTTGCCGCGTTCCTCGCGAGCGCGTGTGGCGACACCACGGTCGCGCTCGTGCACTACGGGTCCCACGCCCAACACTCCGATGCTCGTCCCGAGAGCGCGCACGATTTCTTTGTCATCGTGGACCGCTATCGAGATGCCTACCGTTCACTCGCATCGCATGGCGTCGCGCGCTTCCGGCCGCGCGTGGCCACGACACTCAACCACGTGCTCGCGCCCAACGTCATTCGCCTCACCGTGCCCGGTGTCACGCCGGCGCTGGAAGCAAAGTGCGCCGTGTATTCCTGGTCCGATTTTCGCCTTGCTGCATCGGTCCACGCGAAGGATCACTTTGCGTTGGGCCGTCTATTTCAACACATGCAAATCGCGTGGACGCGTGACCAGGGGAGCCGAGACCGCATTAGCGACGTACTGATCGGCGCGCGCATCGCGACGTTCGCGTGGGGCAGGTCATACTTACCCCAGCAATTCGATGTGGATGCGTACTGCCGGACACTACTCGAAACGTCTTTTGCTGCAGAGATTCGGCCCGAAGGGAATGAGCGCGTCGACATGTTGCTCGCCGCGCAACGCGAGACGTTGATTCCGGTGTATTCGGAAGTATTGGACCAACTTGTCCAGCAAAGGATACTTGCACGGAATGGTAAAGTCTACACCATGGTGGTGCCGGTTGGAAAGTGGGCCAAGTTCCGTGCCGCCATGTATTTCCGCCGTAGTAAACTTCGCGCGACGGTGCGTTGGCTCAAGTACATCTTATTGTACGACGACTGGCTGGAGTACATCCTTAAGAAGATTGCGCGCCGGAGCGGGGTCTCGGTCGAGCTGACCGAGCGCGAGCGGCGCTGGCCACTCATTTTTCTGTGGCCGAAGGCCATTCGATACCTCAGATCTCGACCACAACGACGAAGCTGAAATGACGCCAACGACGTACGCTGCGCTGATACTCGCCGGAATGTTCGTATTGACCATGCCTGTGTTCGCCGTGGTCTCCCGCAACCGCCCCGTGGATGCGGACGTGGCGCGGCGGCCCACCACCTTTCTGTTGGGCACGTGGGTGCGCGACTGGCTCATGTGGCTCATTTCGCCCGCCGAACGTGCGTTCGTGTCCTGGGGCGTGTCGCCGGACGTGTTCAACTACTTCGGCGGCCTCATGGGATTGGTGGCCGGCATTGCCTACGCCAAGGAATCGTTAGCACTCGGCGGTTGGTTGGTGCTGGTGGGCGGCGTGGCGGACATCATCGACGGCCGGATCGCCCGCGCGCGCCGGGTGGCATCGGACTACGGCGAGTTCCTGGACTCGATGCTCGACCGGTTCGCCGAGATGTTCGCGTTCATCGGTCTGGCCGTGTACTTCGAGGCCGTCCCGCTGGCGATGACGGCGACGATCCTTGCGTTAGGCGGGTCGTTGATGGTGAGCTACGCGCGCGCCAAGGGCGAGGGCGTGCGGGTCGACTGCCGCGGCGGCGTGATGCAGCGCGCCGAGCGCCTGGTGTTGTTGGGCCTGGCGTCGATCGTCGACAGCCCGCTCACGCGCGCGCTCCACTGGCACAATGGCGCGATTTTGCTCACGGTGATCGTGCTGATCGGCGCCGGCTCGATCGGGACGGCGGTGTATCGCACAGTCTTCGTCGCGCGCGAGCTGAGACGGCGCGAGCGGGAGACGGGGGAAGGCAAACACATAGTATAAGGGAAGCGCGCGCGTGCGCGCGCTTGGGGACAAGGGAACGGGGAACGGGGCGGCGCGTGTCATCGTCTTCCTAACGGAAGGCGGCGGTGGCGGCGGGGTCCCTGTTCCCCGTTCCCTTGTCCCCAAGCGCGCCTACCGGCGCGTGCTTCCCCTCTTGTTCGCCAACGACCTCAACACATACGGCAAGATTCCCCCGTTCTTATAGTATGTCGCTTCTTCCGGCGTATCGATGCGCGAGCGCACCGGGAAGGACTTGGGTGCGCCGTTAGGCGCGGTCGCCCGCACGGTGAGCAGCGCGCGCGGGGCGAGCGCGTTGGACAGGCCGTCGATGTCGAAGGCCTCGAAGCCCGTGAGGCCCAACGATTGGCGCGTGGCGCCGTCCACGAACTCGAGCGGGATCACGCCCATCCCGACGAGGTTCGACCGGTGGATGCGCTCGAACGATTCGGCGATCACCGCCCGCACGCCCAGGAGCAGCGTGCCTTTGGCGGCCCAGTCGCGTGACGAGCCGGTGCCGTACTCTTTCCCGGCGATGACCACGAGCGGCGTGCCCTTGGCGCGGAACGCCACCGACGCGTCGTAGATCGTCACCGGATTCGCGCCGGCGTCGAGCGCGGTCCACCCGCCTTCGGTGCCCGGCGCGAGCTCGTTACGGAGACGGATGTTGGCGAACGTGCCGCGCATCATCACTTCGTGATTGCCGCGGCGGGCGCCGTACGAGTTGAAGTCGGACGCTTTCACGCCGTGCGCGATCAGCCATTGTCCGGCCGGACTCTTGGCCGGAATCGACCCGGCGGGCGAAATGTGGTCGGTGGTGATCGAGTCGCCGAGCATCGCCAGCACGCGCGCGCCGGCGATCGGCCTAACGGGCGGCGCGTCCAGCGTCATGTCCTGGAAGAACGGCGGGTTCTTCACGTAGGTGGAATCGTCCGACCACGCGTAGAGGTCGCCCGTCGGCACCGGCAGCGCCTTCCACCGGTCGTCGCCGTCGAACACGTTGGCGTATTCCTTGGTGAACATCTCGCTCTTGACCGACGACAGGATCGTGTCCTGCACCTCCGTGGACGACGGCCAGATGTCGCGCAGGAACACCGGGCCGTCGGTCCCTAAGCCTAACGGCTCGGTGGCGAGGTCGATGTCCATACGGCCGGCGAGCGCGTACGCCACCACCAGCGGCGGCGAGCCGAGGTAGTTGAACCGCGTGAGCGCGTTCACACGCCCCTCGAAGTTGCGGTTGCCGGACAGCACTGCCGCCACCACGAGCTTGTGCTCCTCGACCGCGTCCCCGATCTCCTGCGGCAGCGGACCCGAGTTGCCGATGCACGTCGTGCACCCGTATCCGGCCAGGTAGAAGCCGAGGGTTTCGAGCGGCGTCATGAGTCCGGACTTCTCGTAGTAGTCCGACACCACCTTGGAGCCCGGCGCCAGGCTCGTCTTGACCCACGGCTTCACCGTTAGGCCCTTCTCCACCGCCTTCTTGGCGAGGAGGCCGGCGCCGATCATCACCGACGGGTTGGACGTGTTGGTGCAGCTGGTAATGGCGGCGATCACGACTGACCCGTGGTTGATCGTGAACGTCTGCCCGCGCATGCGCACGCTGACGCCGGTCGCGGCGCCCGTCGCGGCCGGTGCGGCGACGCCGCCCCCCGCCGCGCCCCCCGCGCTGCCTAACCGCTCGAGCTCGCCCTGGAGCGCCTCGGCGAACATCGCCTTCGCCTTGGTGAGCGGCACGCGATCCTGCGGACGCTTGGGGCCGGCGAGCGACGGCTCGACCGTCGCCAAGTCCAACTCGATCGTGTCGCTGAACACCGGATCCAGCGACGCGTCCGTGCGGAACATGCCTTGTTCCTTGCAATACGCCTCGACCAGCTTGGCCTGCTGCTCGCCGCGTCCCGTGAAGCGCAGGTATCGCAGCGTTTCCTCGTCGACGGGGAAGAACCCGATCGTCGCGCCGTATTCGGGCGCCATGTTGGCGATCGTCGCGCGGTCGGCGAGCGACAGCGATGACAGGCCGGCGCCGTAGAACTCGACGAACTTGCCGACGACTTTCTTCTTGCGGAGCATCTGCGTGACCACGAGCACGAGGTCGGTGGCCGTCGAGCCGGCCGGCAACCGGCCGTGCAATTTGAAGCCGACCACTTCCGGCACCAGCATCGAGAGCGGCTGGCCTAACATTGCCGCCTCGGCTTCGATGCCGCCGACGCCCCAGCCCACGACGCCTAACCCGTTGATCATCGTGGTGTGCGAGTCGGTGCCGACTAACGAATCGGGGTACGCGGCCCGTCCGCCGTCCTGCTCGGCGCTGAACACCGAGCGGCCCAGGTACTCGAGGTTCACCTGGTGGCAGATGCCCGTGCCCGGCGGGACGACGCTGAAGTTGCGGAACGCGCGCTGCCCCCAACGCAGGAACGCGTACCGCTCGTTGTTACGCTCGAACTCCTTCGTGGTGTTGATGAGGAGTGCCGCTTCGGTGCCGTACTCATCGACTTGCACCGAGTGATCGATGACGAGGTCGGCCGGCTGCAGCGGATTGATCTGCGTGGGATCGCCGCCCAATCGGGCGATCGCGTCACGCATCGCGGCCAGGTCGACCACGGCCGGGACGCCGGTGAAGTCCTGCAACAACACGCGTGCGGGGCGGAAGGCGATCTCCTGCTCGCGCGCGGCTTTCACGTCCCATGCGGCGAGCGCGGCGATGTCGTCGCGCTTGACGAAGGCGCCGTCTTCGTTGCGCAGCAAGTTCTCGAGCAACACGCGGAGCGAAATCGGGAGTCGATCGATGCGCGCGCCGGGAAGCGAGGTGAGCTGCGAAGCGTCGAGGCGGGAGATGCTGTAGGCGGTGCCGCCGACGTTCAACGTCGAGCGGCTCCCGAACGAATCGAGAGAGGACATGTGCACTCGCGATCGGTGCGCACCGCAGTCGAGCGGGCGCCGTGAAGACCAGAGCCACTGCCGCCGCATCACCGCGCGGCGACAGGCTGCTGACAATCTACACGGACTGCACGATGCCGGTCATGCGTCGCCGGAGAACGTGTAACACCACGCCTCACCGTCCAACACGATCTCGCCCGTCTGCCGCCGGACGACGATCCGCAGCTGCGTGACGGGTTTGGTCGCGTGCACACTCATCACCTCGGCGTCCGCGGTGACGGTGTCGCCGATGAAGACGGGCGCGGTGAACTTCCAGTTCTGGCTGAGGAATACGGTGCCCGGTCCCGGCATGTCCATGGCGACGAGCGCGTGCAGCACGCCCGTGGTCAAGCCGCCTTGCGCGACCAAGCGCCCGAAGCGAGTGCGCGCCGCGAAGGCCTCGTCGAAGTGCAGCGGATTGTAGTCGCCGGTGAGCTCGGCGAATGCGCGGACTTGGTCGGGTCCGATGGTGAGCGAGCGGGTGGCGCGTTGGCCGACGGAAACGGAGAGCATAGAGAGGGAAGCGCGCTTGCGCGCGCTCAGGAAGCGCTGCGCTTGGGGAAAAGGGAAAAGATCCCAATTGTCTCGCTGAAGATGGTTCCGTTCCCCCAGGCGGCGCCAGCCGCCGCTTCCCTTATCGAATGTCCCTCAGCGCGACGGCGCGCGCTTCCCCGCTACACGGTTACCACCAACGGCGCACCATGCCCGATCACGATGGTGTGCTCGTGGTGGACGGCGAGCGCACCGTCGCGGGTGCGCAGCGTCCATCCGTCGCGATCTTGGACGGGGCGCGTGGGGCGCGGCGTGACCATCGGTTCGAGGGCGATCACGAGGCCCGGTGTGAGCACGCCGTGCGTGTCGGGATCGGACCAGTTAGGCACGGCCGGGCTCTCGTGAATGCGGCGGCCGACGCCGTGGCCGGTGAGCTCGCGCACGACGGCGAAGCCGTGGCGCCGCACTTCGCGCTCGACCGCGCCGCCCAACTCGGTGAGGCGCGTCCCGGCGCGGGCGGTGCGAAGTGCGGCGTTGAACGCCTGCCGTGTACAGCGTTGCAATTCGCGCGCAGGCGCCGCCGCCGGCGGCACGATCACCGTGACGGCGGAGTCGGCAATGTATCCATCGAGCTCGAGCGTCACGTCCAACTTCACGACGTCGCCGCCCGTGAGGACGCGCGGGCCGGGAATG
>JANWIK010000084.1 GCA_025449955.1 Gemmatimonadaceae bacterium | reverse complement strand
CGCGGCGAAGTACGTCGCCGTCTTGTACAAAATGCGGCGCGCCGTGTCGGACACGAACATCGTGTTGTTGCCCCAGCTGTCGCACTGCGCGTTGCGGTCGAGCGGCGACGGTTCCCACCCGTACAGATAAGCCTGCGCGCCGCCGTGCATGGCGAAGTTCGCGGCGGCGTCGGCATCGAGCAGCGCCCCCGCGCGATCCACCTCCGCCCGCCCGGCGAACGCCGAATAGCCATACTCGGCGATGATGCGCGGTACGCCTAACGGAAGACCTTCGTCGCGCAGTTTCGCCATCGCCGAATCCAGCAGGGCGGGGGCCGCGGCGAGCTGAGGCGCGGATGGTGAGCAGATGCTGTCGAACGGATACCACTCGAAGGAGAAGAACGTGAGCGAACGTTGCGCGCCGTGATCGCGGAGGTAGTCGAGAAAGCGCGTGAGCCACGGCCGCGTGTCCGGATCCTCGCGCCACGCCATCATGAGATCGGTGGACGTGGACTGCCACGACGGGCCGCCGGTGCGAATGCTCGGATCGGCCGCATGCAGTGCGCGCACCCATTGGATGTAGAGAGCGGCGTAGTCATCGGGCGACATGTACTGGCCGTCGGGTTCTTCGCCGATCTCGACGCGGTCGAGGGGATAGCCGCGTTTCCTGAGATACGTCACTTGGGCGGCGGCGTCGTCGGGCGTCCCGAACAACACGGGGACCGGAATGAGCGGCGGGCGGTGCTGCGTGAGTCCACTCTGAAAGAAGAGATCGAGGCCCGGTTGCTCGACGTCTGGATCGACGTCGGTCGCGCGGTGCCACGGATCGGTGGACGACACGGCGATCACGCTCTGCCCGTCGTGCGCGGCGGCGTGCCGCACACGATCGGCGAGCGTGCCGTTGGGCGCGAGCAAGCCGATCGCGATTTCCCGGATGGCGTAGCCGAGGGCGTCGCGCGGGTCGCTGCCGCCGGGGAGGGCGCTGCGCGAGCCCGAGCGAAGCCATAGGCGGACGAACCGCGTGCGCTCGGGTGTCGTGCTCAGCCGCCGCTGCTCGCGTCCGCCGGCGCCGCGGTCGACTCTGCCTAACGGAAAGAGGTGCCACGCGCCGTCGGGGTTCTCGTCGAACCCTGAGCCCGGGAGCTCGCCCGACCAATACTGCACGTCGTAGCGCGTGGCGTAGGGCGCGGCCCACGCGATGCGAATCGCATCGACGGCCACGACGCGGCCGAGATCGACGATCACCCACTGGGGGTGTCGCGCATCGGATTCGCCGGTGAACGCGCTGTCGAGGTAGGGGTCGCTCTTCCAGAACGTGGCCGTATCGCCGTCGTCGAGGCGCGAGTACCCGCGGTCGTCGGCTTGGTCCACGGTGTTGCCGCGGCGGGGCAGGCTGAAGCCCTGCGACGTCTCGATCGGCGCGCCTAACGTAGTGTCCGAGGTCCAGTAGCCCTGCGCGCGGGCGCTGTCGCTCCAGCGGCCGGCGGGATTCCAGTGCCAGGCGTCGTTGGCCAGCTCGGTGCGCAACCGGTAGGTGGCGACGCCGAATCCGGCGCTCGCGAGGGCGCGCCGATTGGCCGGCGTGTAGAGGCGCGCGACGTCGCCGGGGCGGTGGCCGTCGAGGCCCGCGCCGAACGTGGTGCGCGGGTCGATCGTGGCGGCGGGACCGGCGGCCGCGTGCACGTGGACGGTGAGTGTATCGGCGGTCTGCGCACGGGCCGGCAGCGACAGGAGGACCGCGGCCAGCGCCGCGGCGGCGCCTCCCGTTAGCCCGTTAGGCCGCACTATTTGCCGAGGAATTCGCCGATGGGGGCCAGGGCCTCGGTGTGGTCGCAGAAGATCTTGGTGGCGGCGAGGAGCGGGACGGCCATGAACGCGCCGGGGATGCCCCAGATGAAGAACCAGACCGCGAGCCCGACGAAGATCGCGACCGGATTCAGCGTGAGGCGGCGGCCGAGGAGCGGCGGGCTCACGAAGTTGGCTTGAATGGTGGTGACCAACAGGAAGCAGGCCGGCACGAGCATCGCGTGGCCCACGCCGGGGAACGTCGTGAGGCCGGCCACCGACAAAATGATCACCATCGTGGCCGCGCCCAGATACGGGATGAACTCGAGCAGCCCGGCGACGGCGCCCCACAACACCGGGTTAGGCATGCCGAGCAGCGCCATGACGATCGCGACGACGATGCCTTCGCAGGCGTTGATGAGGAGGATCGTCGACAGGTAGGTCGAGATCGACGTTTCGGTTTCGCGGGCGATCGTCACGGCGCGCTTCTTGTCCGGCAAGTTAGGCAGAACCTTGACCAGTTTTTGCAGGAAGAGCTCGCCGCCCGCGAGGAGGAAAAAGAGCAGCACAATGACCTCGAGCAGGCCGGCGACGAGGCTCGTGGTCGTCCCGAACACGCGGGAGAGGAGCGATGGTCCGCGCACGATCACCTCGCGGGTCGGCGTCTGCTCCCCGGACACACCCGTCGCGCTCTCCATCTGCTCGGCCGTGCGCGTCACGCGCTCCACTGGTTGGCGAAGCTTCTTGAGCTTCGCGCCGGCCGTCGCCATCGCTTTCGGTGCGTTCGCGATCCAGCCCTGTGCTTGTCCCGAGATCGCGTAACCGCCAAGGCCGAAGATCGACAGCAACACGAGGATCACGAGCGCGGCGCCCGCGGCATCGGGGATGTGTGCCTTACGGAGCGCGCGCATCACCGGACTGAAGAACAGCTTGAGCAGCACCGCGAACACCACGGGCACGACGACCTCGCGCGCCAGATAGAGCGTGTACAGCACCGCGAGCACGCACAGAATCGTGAGCTCGAGCGAGCGCGTGTGGATGCTGCCCATGCCGTGCTCGAGCGCGCTCAATCGCGGATGGCGCACCAGGCCGTCGTCGGCGCGGCGGAGCTGGTGGCCGCTCAAGCGTTCCACCTCGCCGGTGGGCGTTTCCGTCTCCGACTCGTCCGGCGTTTTCTTGTGAGTCATCGATTCGACTCCTGCCCGTGGTGCCTGTGGATCGAGGTCGTCGTGCGATCACGCTGAAGGTGAGGGAGTCTGCGTCCGCGCGCAATTCGCCGTGCAAAGACATCCATGCGCCTGTGTGCCCCTCGGCGCACTGGCGTCATTCGACTGTCTCGCATATCGTGACTCCGAATACGGATGCGCGGTTTTGGTCCGTGCGCTACCGTCGAGTACGGCATGGCAGAAATGGTGCCGCGGTGGTATGTCCGGGATGTTCCTCAGGCGCGCCGGTGCACGTGGTGCGCGCTCGACCGAGTCACGGAGGCATCGATGACGCAGCGTTTCAAGATCCCGCGTCTTTGGCTGGCCGCGGCCGCGGTGATGGCAGTGGTCGCGGGCACCGCGTGCGGCAGCAGCGGCAGCACGAGTCCCGGGCTCACGGCCGCCGAGCTCGTCGGCACGTACGATCTCGTGTCGCTGACGTTGGGCAACTCGGAGCCGCTCACGCCGCCGGCGGCGACGGGCACGCTCGTGCTCCATACGAGCACGTACAGCGTGACGCTCAATCTCCCGTCGGGTGCCGAGGCGGATAGCGGGACCTGGACCGTGAACGGGACGACGTGGACGCAGACGTCGAGTGTGCAGGCGATCCAGGAGCAGGGCACCGTTGGGCTGTCGCACGACACGCTCACGGTGAACCTCTCGGCGGCTGGGACGTCGATCTCGAACGTCTGGGTGAAGGTGCAATAGCCGGAGCGGCTCCGTGCGACGGCACTGCGGGGCGGGGCGGACCGGCTTTCCGTTAGGCCGGCGGGGCGCGGTCGCGGCGTTGGGCATGGTGTTGGGCATGGTGTTGGGCATGGCTCGCGCCGCGCCGGTGTGCGCGCAGGCGACGGGTACCATCATCGGACGCGTCACCGACAAGGCCACCGACAGCGCCGTCGTTGCGGCGCACGTCATGCTCGTGGGCTCACTGTCGGGCGCGGTGGCCGATTCGGCCGGAGGGTACGTGCTCCGCGGCGTTGCGCCCGGTTCGCACACGGTTCGCGCCCTCCGCATTGGCTACCATGCCATCGAGCGGACGATCGCGGTGGGGGCGGGTGACACGACGCGGCTCGATTTCGCGATCGTGCGGTCGACGCTCCAGCTGGATGAAGTGACTGTGACGGCGAGCCGCGGGGCGCGCTTCGTGGGCGACGTGCCGGCGAGCCAGGCGGTGGTGACCACCGAGGACCTCCGCAACCGCAACGTCCTCACGCTGGACCAGGCGTTGCCGTTCGTGTCCGGCGTGAGCTTCAACGCCGGCGACATCGACATCAGAGGGTCGACCGGCGCCGCCGGCGGCGTGGGCAGCCGCGTGCTCATGCTGCTCGACGGACATTCGGTGTTGACCGCCGACGGCGGGGAAGTGGACTTCACCAGCCTTCCCCTGCTCGACATCGACCGCGTCGAAGTGGTGAAGGGCGCCTACTCGGCGCTCTACGGCAGCAACGCGTTAGGCGGGGTGGTGAACGTCGTCACGACGCCCGTCGAGGGGCCGCCGGAGACCGTCGTCGATCTCCACTATGGCGCGTACGACGAGCCCGCGAACTACAAGTTTGCCGGCGAGGACTATCCGTCGTTCGCCGGGTTCATGCTGCAGCATTCGCGCGAGTTGGGCGATGTCGGCGTGCGCGGCGTGGTCGAAGGGGAGACGTCCGATGGATTCCGGCAGGACGATCACTCGTCGCGGTGGTTCATGCGCGCGAAGGTGGACGTGCCCTCGGGCGCCGACCGCGTGGTGTCGGCATACGCGCTCTACACCACCGAGAACACGGGCAACTTTTTCATGTGGGACTCGTCGGCGTTTCCGACGCGTCCGCCCGAGAACACGCTCAACGACTGGGCGCACGACACGAAGTTGAGTCTGGGTGCGACGGTGACGCCGATTGCGACCGGGACCATGCGGCTGCAGGTGGATCCATACGTGGAGAAGGACGGGACGCAGAACCATTTCCCGAGCGACACCGACTTTTCGTTCCACGACGCGACCAAGTACGGGACCACCGCCCAACTGACGCTGGCGCCGAGCGTCGCGCACACGGTTACGTTAGGCGGCGAGGCGGCGGAGACGCAGGTGCAATCGGACATTCTGGGCCGGCCGCATCTGGAGGACGAGGGCCTGTACGCGCAGGACGAGGCCGCGTTGGCAGCCCGGCTCAGCGCCACGGTGGGCGTGCGGTTGGACGCGCATCAGGCCACCGGCTCGTCGAGCGAGACGAACCTGAGCCCCAAGTTAGGCGTGGCGTACCGGGTGTCGCCGGCGTTGAGTCTGCGGGCGAGCGTGGCGCGCGGCTATCGGGCCGCGGCGGCGATCGAGCAGTTCGTGAATTCGCGGCAGAGCGGGATTCCGGTGCATCCCAATCCGGCGTTGCACGGCGAGACCGCGTGGTCGAGCGAAGTGGGCGCGACGGCGACGGTGACGCCCAGGTTCTGGGTGGACGGCGCCGTGTTCCAGAGCGAGTATCACGATCTCATCGGGCCCGGCGTCATTCCGGACAGCGGGCTGGTGTTTCAGTTCCAGAACGTGCAGCGGGCGCGGGTGCGGGGTGTGGATGTCGGCACGAAGACGACCGTGGTGCCCAACGTGGTCGATGTGACGGCAAACTACACGTTCCTGGACACGTACGACTACGGGTTCAAGGGGCCGTTGCCGTACCGGTCGACGCACTACGCGACGGCCTCGGTGAACGTGTTGGGCGGCCTAACCGGGTTGGACATCCGGTATCGGAGCCGGGTGGACCGGGTGTTGTTGTTTCCGGCCGATCCGCGCGGGTCGATCACGCTGGTGGATTTCCGGGCGGGGGCGAAGGTGTTCGGGAGCTTCGTGCAGGCGAAGGTGTCGAATCTGTTCCAGGACCGGTACGTGGACGTGATGGAGCGGACGCCGGGGGCGCCGAGGACGTTGTTCCTAACGGTGCTGCGGTCGTTTTGAATGACGGGAACGCAACAGCAGTAGTCCACCCGGTCTCTTT
>JANWIK010000083.1 GCA_025449955.1 Gemmatimonadaceae bacterium | reverse complement strand
GGTGGAGCGCGAACGGTCCGGCGAGCCACGACAGGCCGATATCGCCGCCGCCGCTCACGATGCCGGCCGTGGGGAGCGACGTGTCCACGGACAGACCGGTGTGCCAGCGGCCGCGCACACCGGCCACCAAGGCCGTTTTGCTGCCTAACGGAACGCTGCCGCCGGCGCCGAACTCCAGCTCGTTGCCATCGGTGCCGGCGACGCGCGCGCCGTCGCGCGAGTACTGCATCCGGTACCGGTCGAAGGCGAACAACGTGAGGTCGCGGATGGCGCCGGCGGCCGCGCGCAGCTGCCATTCGCCGGTGAACATCGGGCCTAACGTAATCGGCGCCGGCGGCGTGCCCCCGGCCGAGAGCGCGACGTGGTCCTGCGTGTAGAACGTCGATGCGAGGCTCACGCTCATGTCGCTCTGGCCGACCAGGCCATCGGTGCCGACGGACACGCGGATCGCCTGGCCCGGCCGCAAATCGAAATCGCCTGACCCCAAGCCTAACGCCTGGGCCTGGGCCGGCGTGTACTGCCCGCGGTATTCGTACGACGTGCCGAACCCCCACGACCACGTGCCGTCGTGCAGCGTGTACACGAGCCCCGCCGTTCCGCCCCACCCCGTCCCGAGCACCGGCGTCTGATACCGCAAGGCCGGCGCGCCCAGGACTTCGAGCACGCCTAACTGATCGGTCGTGAGCGACGTTTTTCCCGTGGGCACGTTGACGCCGACCGTGGCGAGGAGCGCGTCACCGGCCACGTGCACGGCGCCGCGCACGTACGTATCGGTCACGCCACTCAGCGTTCGCGACGGCGCGCCCGCGCCGCGGAGCGTGACCGCACCGTGCATCCACGCCGTATAGACATCGAACGCCACCGGACCGGCGGGGATGAACGCCGTGATCGGCACCGTCCACTCGCTCGCGCTCTTGACGCTCGTCGCGGCGCTCGCCGCGTCGGTGCAGCAGCCCAAGTGCCATTGCTCGAACGTCACGCCCGTCTGCGCGCCCACCACACCGCCTAACGGATCCTGCGCGCGCGCCGCACTCGGCGCGGCCGCGAGCAGCGCGGCGCACGCCACCGCCCAGGCATGGCGCGTGGTGATACGCGTCATGGCACAGCCACCGGAATGGTGATCGACCCGGGAATCTTGGATTCGGTCGTCGCCCGCAGCGTCGCATCGCCGCGATCGCGGAACGAGCCCAGCGAACCAGCCGGACTCGGATTGAGCGCGTCGATCACCGCGCTCGGCGCACCGGGCAGCGCGGCCGTTGCGCCGACGGATCCGCTCGACTGCTGTGCGCTGGACAGCGACACCGCCTGCATCCGCGACGCAGCCGCCGAGAACCCGGGATCGATCATCACCGCGCGGGCGTAGTACGCGTGCGCGGTGCGGTAGTCGCCCAACGCTTCGGCGCGCGAGCCCTGGCTGTACGCGAGGAACGCCGACAGGTACCGCGTTGGGCGTTGCTCCACCGCCGCGCGCTCGGCCGGGGTGAGCGTCACGCCCAACTGGGTGAAGAGCGCGAAGGCGAGCGACTTTTCGGAATCGAGGATGTCGTCGAGCGACGTGTGCTCGGTCACCGGCTGTCCGACGAGCGCGCCGCGCGCCGCATCGGCGACGCGCGTGCTCACGGTGATCTTTCCACCGGGCGTCACATCTAGCGCGCCGTTCACGAGGCGCCGCGCGCCCATGAGCCGACCAACGCGCGGCGCCGTGGCGCTGTCCACGCGGCCCGACGCGCCCAGGCGCAGCTCCTGGAGCAGCGCGTCGGTGTGCTCGCGATCGACCACCTGCAGTTGCGCGCTGCGTGAGAGATCGGTGATGAGGAGATCGGCCAGGCCATAGCCTAACGACGCCACCGTGGAGTCGCCGCCCACGACGACGAGCGGCGCCACGCCCACGCTGCGGTCGGGCAGGCTCGACACGGCGAGCGAGCGCTCCGACGCGATCGCCGCTCTCGCGGCCGCGTCTGCCTCACGCCGCACGACGTCGCCCAACCGGGCGCGCACGGCGCCGTCGTCGTGGTGCGCGAGCCAGCGCGCATAGCCGCGATGGGCGGCCGGCACATCGCCCATGTGATCCGCCGCCGCCGCGTCGTACAGGTTGGCGCGATCGCCGACGTCGCCCGAGCCATTGAGAAGCGAGCGTAATGTCGCCCGCGCGGCCGTGTCCTTGCCCGCGCGGACCTGTGCTTCGCCCAACCGGAGCTGCGCGTCGGGCGAGGGTTGCGCATCGTACGTGCGCTTGGCCTGATCGACGTCGCGATCGGCAGACGAAGGCGTCAGGCGCGAGAGCGGCGGACCGCCGGCGCAGGCGCACAAGAGGGCGCAGATAGCGAGCGAACGTGAAAGATGCATGGAGCGTGGTGGAGTCCAGCAGATGATGTTCGGAGATGCCGCCAAGTTATTGACGGCCGCGAGGCATGTCAAAAGAAATGACGCCGCGGCACGAGCGTCGGCACAGGCGACACGCGCGCTAGCGCCGCGCCATCAGGCGTCGCCGCGCGTCGGGGTCCTGCGCGAGATCGATCGCCGTCCATGCCATGGCGAGCGAGCCCTCGATCACCGCGTTGTCGGCGACCGGTGTCACGCAGTGCGCGGCGAACTCGGGCTGGTGATTGACCGCGGGCGCGGAGTCGATGCCGATCATGGGATGAATGGTCGGCAGCGCGTATGAGACGTTCCCCATGTCCGTGGACGCGGCCATCCGTTGCGCGAGGGGTCCCAGGTCGGGGAACTGTCGGCCCAGTGCTTCGGCGTTGCGCTGGTAGACGGCGCTCATCCCGTGATCGGGGCGGAGGTCCGCGTAGGGCTTGCTGCCGCCCGTGATCTCGAGCGTGGCACCGGTGGCGAGGGCGCCGGCCTCGAAGCAGCGATAGACCTTGCTCCGCACGTCGCGCAGCTCCTCGAGATTCTCGGCGCGCACGATGTAGCGCGCGGCCGTGTGCGCCGGCACGACGTTAGGCGCATCGCCGCCGTGGGTCACGATGCCGTGGACGCGGTCGGTCTGCTTGAGGTGTTGGCGCAAGAGGCCGATGGACGTCTGGGCGATGGTCAGCGCGTCGGCGGCATTGATGCCGAGCTCGGGGAAGGCCGCGGCGTGCGCCGGCTTGCCGGTGTAGTGCACCTCGAACATCGAGGCCGCGATGATGTGCGCCTCGAGCAGCTCGACCGGCGCCGGGTGGAGCATCATCGCGGCGTGGAGTCCGTCGAACGCGCCGCGCTCGAGCATCAGGATCTTGCCGCTGGCGTCGCCCACTTCTTCGGCCGGCGTGCCTAACACGGTGACGGTGAGGCCGACGTCGTCGGCCACAGCCGCCGCGGCCATCGCCGCTCCGGCCGCCATGGCCGCGATCATGTTGTGCCCGCACGCGTGGCCGATGCCCGGCAGCGAGTCGTATTCGGCGCAAATGCCGACGTGGAGCGGGCCGGATCCGGCGCGCGCGACGAAGGCGGTCGGCAGATCGGCGACGCCGTGCGTGACGGCGAATCCGGCATCGGCGAGCAGCTCCTCGATCCACGCGCACGCGCGCTCTTCCTCGAAGCCTAACTCGGGGTGGGCATGGATGCGGTGGCTCAGGGCGAGGATGTCGCGCTCGCTGCGAGCGAATCGTTCGCGGGCGCCGGATTTCGAGTCCATCGGTTCCTCTCACGGATCGGTGCGACGTACGACACGATGTCCACAGAGCAATTCCACACGTCGTGCGCGTTTTCGCAAGGTTGTGCGCCGCAGCCTGTCCCACGGTCCGTGCGCCATCGCGTGCCCGGCGCGTAATATCGCGGTGAGGGTTGCATATGGGACTTGATAGGTCATATCAAAATGACTAGAGTGGTCATAATGAAAACGGCTTCCATCTCTTACGCCAAGGCGCACTTGAGTGCGCTGTTGGACCGCGTGCGGAACGGCCAGACCGTGATCATCACGGACCGCGGCAAGGCGGTCGCGCGCCTCGAGCCCGTGGCGCACGTGGACTTGGATGCGCATATGCGGTCGCTGGTGGAGCGCGGTCTGGCGAAGGCGCCTAAACGGCCGCTCACACTCGAACGGTATGACGCGCTGCCGCCGGCGCCGAAGGCTCGGCCTGGCACCAGTCTTCTCGACGCGCTGCTCGCGGATCGTGAGGAAGGCTGGTGAAGTACTGGGACGCATCGGGGGTGGTGCCGCTGCTCATTGCCGAGGCGTCGAGCGCCATGCTGCGCGAGGTACTTGGGAGCGACCCGACAATGGTGTGTTGGTGGGGCACTCGCATCGAGTGCGCTTCGGCCATTGCCCGGTACGCAAGAGCGGAGCGCCTGGCTTCGACGGCGATCGCGGCGGCCCGTCGCCGGCTAGTCAGTCTCCTTGAAGAGTGGACGGAGATCGAGCCGGACGAGGTGCTGCGAACGACTGCGGAGCGAGTCGCTAGTGTTCACTCACTCCGCGCGGCCGATGCCGTGCAGTTGGCCGCGGCGCTCGTGGCCTGCGACGGCACACCGGCCAACCTCTCGTTCGTGTGTCTCGACACGCGCCTTCGCGAAGCGGCCATGCGCGAAGGGTTCGTCGTGGTCCCCGACGCCGCACCACGTGCAACCGCCGTCCGTGAGCGAAGTCCCCGGCGCCGGCCCAAGGCCACGCCGGCCCGACGCGTGCGAGCATAGACACGAACTTCCCTTCAAACGGTGGTGGTACAGTTTGAAATCAACGGGCGCTATTGGATTGGCACTCTTCGACGCATGCCCAGGCATCGCAAACGTCCGCGCGACATGATGGAGCTCGCGAAGATGGTCGGTGACATCGCGACGGGCGAGCAGTGGCGGCTGGCGTGAGCGATCACGTTTGGAAGGTCGATGAAGTCGTGGCGCTGCTCTCGTGAGCGCCGCGTTAACGAAAGCGACCGTCGCGGCGATCGCGGCGATTCTTCTCGGTGTGTGGTCTGCATTTCGGCTCCGTCGTTCGCTCGGCGGAGTCTTGCAGTTCATCGGCGCGCTCGGATGCTTGATCGTTGCCGGAGCGCACATCTGCGAAGCCTTGCAGGTGCTTCCTTCGATGGGCTGGGGTCACCCGAATACCGTCGGTCATTATCTCGACCTGAGCGGTGCCGTCCTGGCGATTATGTTGTTTCCATTGGGAGTCATTCTTCAGTGGCGCCGTTCACGATGAGGGTGAATTCAAGCTGTACCAGTGCCCTTCAAACTCGACTTGTCCGGCGTCCTCCGGGCGGATAACTTTACCAGCTACCACTGAGCGTCCGAGGACCCCGATGAAGAAAGACATTCACCCCGTCTACGCGACCGCGACCGTCAAGTGTGCGTGTGGCAACACGTTCACTACCCGGTCCACGCGCGACGAGATCCATACCGATATCTGTTCCAACTGCCACCCGTTCTTCACCGGCAAACAGAAGCTCGTCGACACGGCGGGCCGCGTCGAACGCTTCCGGCAGAAGTACGGCCGAGGCGACACAGCACCGAGCAACTGAAAAAAACCGCCCGCACGACACCGTGCGGGCGGTCTCACATCCGGACCCTGCGGTCGCCTTACTTCGACGTCACGTCGATCATGTTGTCGTCGGAGATCCGGTCGATGAGCTTGTTGTACGGATCGATGCCCGCACGCGTGGGCTTCTGATCCACCACGATGGTGATCGTGGACCGCTCCTGCGTGAACTTCTGCTTCTCCATGTAGAGCGGCTTCTCCTCGTCGCTCTTCCCCGTGAACACGCCGACCTCGATGTAGTCGTCGAGCGGCATCGGTGACTCGGTGCCGGCGCTGTCGACCTGGACCTTCCGGGTCTGCACGTCCAGCGTCACCTGCCACTTCCCGTTAGGCAACTGCGTCGACGTCGCCGCGAGGGCCTTGTCGTCGTAGAGCACGACGCGGTTGAAGCCGTCATCGATCAGGTATTGCAAATCGGGCGGTGTCTGCGCGTCGAGAGCCTCCACCAGCAGACGCGTGTCCGGATACCGCGTGTCCCTCGATCGCGCGCCGTGCGTGCTGTCCGCCGCGTCCACCTGGTTGTTGGCGTTCGCGTACCGGTACGCCATGAGGAAGTTGTGCAGCGCCAGGTCGACTTTGTCCTCGCCGATGTAGTCGGCCAGCGTGTACATGATCTGCCCGCCCTTCTGGTACCACACGTACGCCTCGTTCTGCACCTGCGACAAGGGCGGCTCGTGCCTAACTTCTCCCGTCCGTCCGCGCAGATACTGATCGAGGAAATGTTTGAGCACGCGGTGCATGTAGTCCTTGCCGTACTTGTGCTTCATGACCATGTAGGCGGAGTACTGCGCCAGCGTCTCCGACATCATGTTGGAGCCTTCGACCTCGCCGCCGATGAGCTGGTGGCCCCACCACTGGTGTCCGAGCTCGTGTGCGGTCACGAACCACGTGAGATCGACGTCGGTGGGCTTCTTGAGTCGTGTGATGAACCCGATGCCCTCCGAGAACGGCACCGTATTGGCGAATGACTGCGCGAAGGTGCGGTAGCGCGGAAACTCCATGATCCGGAATTGCGTGAACTGGTACGGGCTGTAGCGCGCTTGATAGTAGTCGAGACCGGCGCGCGCGCTGGCGAGCATGTCGTCGACATCGTACGCGTGCTGCGGATCGTAGTAGACTTCGAGGTTCACCGGATCGACGCCGGTCGCGTCCTTGTAGACTTCCTTGCGCACCGCGTACTTGCCCGACAAATACGCGTAGAAGTTGAGGATGTGCTGCGTGCCCATGCTGTACTCGAAATACTGCCGCCCGTTCTGCTTCCACTGGCGCTGCAAGTAGCCCGGCGCGATGGCGATCTGATCGCCCGACGTGCTCACCACCGTGTGGTACGTGATCCAGTCGGAGGTGGGCGTGAACAGGTTGCGCTTCGCGTACACGGAGTCGGTACGCGGCGGCAGCTCGACCAACGGACCCAGGTGCTCCTCGCGCCGGCGGCGCGGGTCGCCGATCTCGAGATTCCGGTCGTAGCCGATCGTCGGGAACACGCCGACGTCGAAGAACGTGCCGTTAGGCGAATATTGTGCGAGCTCGTTCCCGTCGCGGAAGCCGCGCGTGGTCCACGACACGCGGAACGTCAGCGTCATCGTGTCGCCGGCCGCCAGCGGCTGGTCCAACGCGTAGATGGAGTACAGATCCCGCGGCGCGCGACTCACGAGGTGGAACGGCCGGTCGAACGCGACGTTCGAGACCGTCTGCTGCGCGTCGGTGAGGTGGACTTGCGTGATCGGCACGTCGGACTTGTTCTGCAGCGTGAACCGTCCGGTGCCGTCGAACGACCGCCGATCAGGATAGATGTTGATGGTCGCGTCCACCGCGGTGGTCTTGGGCTGCGGCAGGAGCTCGTACTTCTTGAAGTCGCGTTCGTAGCCGGCGTTGATGCGCCGGTTGTCCTCGGCGGTGCGGTAGTCGTTGAGGACGTGCGCGTTGTAGTAAAACCAGCTGCCTGCGCCTAACGCAACGAGCAGGCAGGCGAGGCCGGCCGGCGCCAGGCGCGGCGCCCGCGCCACCGCCTGGCGAAACCGCGCGGCGCGCGACTCTTCCGACCCGCGCTGCGTGAACGCGATCGATACGACGCCCAGGAACGCGAAGATCGCGATCCAGTACGTCATGCCCCAGAACACCGGCGCCACGAAATATCCGTAGCCGTTCATGTCCGAGTACGTGTACGCCGGATATGCGCCGGGAAGGTACAACGAGTTCTCCCACCCGAAGTTGAACAGGATGGGGACCATCACGAAGATGGCGATCACGATCCCGTGGCCCACGAACTTGTTCGACACCACCGTTTGCACGAACATCGCCAGCAGCGCGAAGCCCATCACCTGCGGGAACGTGATGAGGTAGAGCTCCTTCGCGTATTGGAGCACCTCATAGTGGTAGTAGCCGGCCATGGTCTGCATCATCATGCCGACCAATCCGGTCACCGTGAGCAGCACCAATTCGATCACCGCGATGGACGACAGCTTGGACAACCAGTCCGTGGTTGCGTGCATCGGCAGCGCGTCGTGGATGCCGTCGAAATGGTTGTCGCGCTCCCGCCAGACCAGCTCGCCCGCGTACAGCGTTGCCACGATGTAGAAAAAGAGCGTGGCCGAGCCTTCGACAGCTTGCAGCATCAAATAGGTGACCGGCCACACGTTCTGGTCGCCCACGTCGCCCGCGAATTGTCCGTTGTTGATCGCGAACACGATGAGCAGCGCGATGATGCCCCAGAACGGGATTTCGCGCGTGATCATCCGCACGCGCATCCGCGTGAGCGCGAGATATTGCGCGAACGTGGTGCCGCTCCCGAACACCTGCCTAACGCGCGGCAGCGCGGCCGCCACCAGGTTCCGGATGGAGCGCGCGTCCTCGGCGTCCGCCAAGCGCGCCTTCGCGGCGCGCTTGCCCTGCGACCGCGCCGTGAGCGCTTCCACCGACATCGGGAAGAGCCGCCACACGACGCCTAACGACACGAGGCCGATCGCGGCCCACAAGATGCGGTTGTACAGAAACACACCCGGCGAATAGCCGGTGAACCCCCACGGCACGAGGAGCTTGTTCTTTTCGGCCACCGTCCAGTAGCGCGTGATGTTGTCGAACAGCACGAATCCGACGGGGTCCATAATGCCGGACCAGAAATGCTCGAGGGACCGCGTCGCCCCGTACACGGTGATGCCGATGATGTACACCATGAACACGGCCACGCCTTGCAGGTACACGACCACCAGCTTCCGGCTCAGCGCGGCCACGGCGAAGAACAGCGAGCCGAGAAAGAAAATCTGAACGACCGTCAGCGAGAGGAACGGCTGGACGTACCACCAGAGGTGGTTCGGCGCGATGCGGACGTGATCGGTCCACGGCGCGTAGGTGCCGAGCCACATGCCCACGGACACGCCGGTGAACACGAGCACGCACACCACGAACGAGGCCGCCCAACGGCCGCCGAGGTACGCGAATTTCGAGATCGGCTTGGTGAACAGCATCTGGTACGTGTCCCGCTGGAAATCGCGCAGGATCGACGTGCCGAAAATGGCCGAGATGATGATCACACCGAAGAGGCCCGCGGCGAGCTGGTTGTACGCCAGCGCGTAGGGCCCGTTGAGCAGCACCTTGCCGTTGTTGAACCCGACCGGTCCGAAGCTCTCCGAGCCCGTGCAGAAGAAGCCGAATGCCAGCCACGCCAGAAAGTAGACGTAGGTGGAGATGCTCTTCGCTCGGAACTTGAGCTCGAACGAGAAAAACTCGAGGAACATGTTCATGGGTTGGTCGCTCGCGTTAGTCAGTTGACGGAGTGGCGGGCGACGGTCAGGAAATACACGTCCTCGAGCTCGGTCGGCACCGATTCATAGGCGGGACCCGGTTTGGTCGGCGCGAACACGCGAATCTCGTGTTGGCCGGCCACGAGGTGACTGCTCACGACCTTGAGCTCGGCCTCGATCGCCTTGAGCTCGTCGTCGCTGCTCAATACGTGCGACCAGATCTGGCCCTGCAACGTGGCCAGGCATTCGCTGGGCGAGCCTTCGAGGAGCATCTCGCCTTGCGCGATGATCGCCATGCGCGGACACAACTCGAGCACGTCGTCCACGATGTGCGTCGAGAGGATCACGGTGACGTCGCGTCCGATGGACGACAGCAAATTCAAGAATCGATTCCGCTCGGCCGGATCGAGACCCGCGGTGGGTTCGTCGACGATGATCAAGCGCGGATTGGCGAGCAGCGCTTGCGCGATGCCGAAGCGTTGCTTCATGCCGCCCGAATACGTGGACAGCGCTTTTTTGCGCACGTCCCACAGATTGGTTTGTTGGAGCAGCGCTTCGACCATCGTCTTGCGCTCGCCGGCGCCGGTGATGCCCTTGAGGATCGCGAGGTGCGTGAGCATGTCGATCGCCGACATCTTGGGATACACGCCGAATTCCTGCGGCAGGTAGCCCAGCACTCGGCGCACGTCGTCCTTTTGCTTGAGGACGTCGATGCCGTCGAGTTGGATGGCGCCCGCATCGGGTTCCTGGAGCGTGGCCACCGTGCGCATGAGCGAGCTCTTGCCGGCTCCGTTAGGCCCCAAGAGGCCGAACATGCCGCTCCCCACCGTGAGCGAGACGTTCTTGAGTGCGCGCACGCCGTTGGGGTAGGTCTTCGAGAGGTTGGTGATCGTGAGGGCCACGGGCAAATCGCTCCGAATCGAGGTGAGAACGTCGCCGTGCGACGCCAGCGGGAGCAGAGAGTAACCGGTCGGGTTGTCCTATCGGAATCGCCCACGATATGTTTCAACGCTGTCCAAAGTCCAGCCTTTCACAAAACCCGAACTCGACGCGATGTCGACGCGATGTCGACGCGGCGAGCAGAAGTACGGTAGGGAGCACTGAGCCTCCGAGATCGTTTGCAGGACGCCATTGCTCGCGCCGAAGCCATCGAGCGCGAGCTTGCCAGCCCGGACACGGTTCGTGACCCGAGGCGGCTTGCCGACCTCGGCCGTGAGCACAGCCGGCTGGCGCCGGTCGTCGAGCTAGCGGCGCGTCTCAGGAAGAACGAGGACGACCTCGCGCAGGCGCACGAGCTGTTGTCGGTGGACGACCCCGAGCTCGCCGCGGAAGCCCGCGCGGAGGAGCAGCGCGCCCGGCAGCAGATCGCCACGCTCGAGGAAGCGCTCAAGCCTGCGCTCTTGCCGCGCGATCCGCTGCACGACCGGCCGGCCATCGTCGAGATTCGCGCCGGTACGGGCGGCGATGAGGCGGCGCTGTTCGCGGCCGATCTCTACCGCATGTACACGCGGTATTGCGAGCGGCAGGGATGGCGCGTGGAGCCGATCTCGCTGTCCGACGGCACGTTAGGCGGAATCAAGGAAGTCATCTTCAAGGTGCAGGGCGACGGCGCGTACGGCCGGTTGCGCTGGGAGTCGGGCGTGCACCGTGTACAGCGCGTGCCGGTGACCGAGAGCTCGGGACGCATCCACACCTCGGCGGCGACGGTGGCCGTGCTGCCGGAGGCGGAGGACGTGGACGTCACGATCGAGGACAAGGACATCCGCATCGACGTGTTCCGCTCCTCGGGCCCGGGCGGGCAGAGCGTGAACACCACCGATTCCGCGGTGCGCATCACGCACCTTCCGACCGGCCTCGTGGTGAGCCAGCAAGACCAGAAGTCGCAATTGCAGAACAAGCTCAAGGCGCTCGAGGTGCTGCGCGCGCGGATCCTGGATCAGCGGTTGGCGGAGCAGGAAGCGGAGCGATCGCGCATGCGGCGCACGCAGGTCGGCACGGGCGATCGCTCGGCCAAGATTCGCACGTACAACTTTCCGCAGAATCGCGTAACCGATCACCGGATCGGGTTCACGCTGCACGCGCTGGATCGCACGTTGGACGGATCGTTGGACGAGCTGATCGACCGGCTGATGCTGGCCGACGTCGAGGAGCAGCTGGGTGTCTGAGGCGCGCGCGGCCGGCACGCTGGCCGGGAACGGCGTTCCGTTAGGCGCTGACGGCGGCGCCACCGTGCGCGCGCTGCGCCTTGCGTTAGGCAACGTGCTGGGCGCGGCCGGCGTCGATCACGCCGATGCGGAGGCCCGCGACATCATCGCGGCCGTGGCGGCCCAGGCGCGATTCTGGCCGTCGCTGCATCCCATGGTGGAGGTCGATCCGCTCGTGGTGCGACGAGCGCATGCCGCGGCCGCGCAGCGAGCGAAGGGTGCGCCCTTTGCCTATGCGGTGGGACGCGCGGCGTTTCGCCACCTGACATTGGAAATCGATGACCGGGTGCTGATTCCTCGGCAGGAGACCGAGGTGCTGGTGGACGTGGTCCTCGAGTGGGCGGGCGCGGATCCGCGCCGGGCCGGCGGTCTCGCGGTGGACGTCGGCACCGGGTCGGGCGCCATCGCCTTGGCGCTCGCCATGGAAGGTCCGTTCGCGCGCGTGATTGCCACCGACGTCTCGGCCGGCGCCGTGCGCGTGGCCGGCGCCAATGTGGAGCGGCTGGCCGGTGTGTTGCACGCGCCGGTCGAGGTGCGGCACGGGTCGCTGCTTGCGCCCGTGCTAGGGGAGCGCGCGCGCGTGGTGGTGTCGAATCCGCCGTACGTCGCCTACGGCGAGATGCTCGAGCTGCCGCCCTCCGTGCGAGACTGGGAACCGCCAACGGCGCTCTACGCGGCCGACGAGGGAATGGCCGTCATCGCGGCGCTGGCGCGCCAGGCCGCCCAAGTTCTCGAGCCCGGCGGTCTTCTGGCGATGGAGATAGATTGCCGTCGTGGGGCGGCATGCGCCGAGCTGCTGCGCGCCCAGGGGTGCTACCACGACGTTCGCGTGCGGCCCGATCTCACGGGCCGCGATCGCGTGCTCACGGCGACACGACAGGACGGGTGACGTGCTCGAAGACAAGGCGAAGGAATTGGGTCGGCTCATCGGTCAGACCCCCGAATATCAGGCGGTGCGGCGCGCCAACGAGGCCCTGGGCGAAGATCGCGGGGCCGTCGCGCTGCTTCGGCAGATGGAGCAGTTGCGGATGGACGCCCAACGCATGATCGAGAGCGGCGCGAGCCCCACGGCGGAAATGGAGAGCCAGCTCGACCAGCTGCTGGAGCAGGTGCAGGTGAATCCGATTTACCAGCGGATGGTGACGGCGCAGGAGAACTTCGACAAGACGATGCTGCGCGTGAACGAGTGGATCCTGGACGGGATCAAGAAGGGCTCGGCGAGTCCGATCATCACGTTGGGGTGACGATGTCGCGCGGCCGCCTGATCGTCTTCGAAGGGCCCGAGGGGGCGGGGAAGACCACCCAGCTCGGTCTCCTGGCGGCGTGGCTCACGTCGCGCGGGATCGACCACGTGCGCGTGCGCGAGCCGGGCGGCACTGCGTTAGGCGACGAGGCGAGGCGGCTGTTGCTCGACACGCCGGGCGGTCTCGACCCGCGCGCGGAGGCGCTGCTGTTCATGGCCTCGCGGGCTGCGTTAGTCGCGGCGGTGATCGCGCCGGCGCTCGAGCGCGGCACGCTGGTGTTGGCCGACCGGTACTTTCTCTCGACCTACGCCTACCAGATCGCGGGGCGCGGCTTGCCCGAATCCGAGGTCCGGTCGGCGAACGCGTTGGCGACGGCCGGGGTGTCGCCGGATCTGACGCTGCTCTTCGCCGTGCCTGCGCCCGAACGCGCGGCGCGTGCCGCGGCGCGCGGCCTGCCGGATCGGATCGAGCGGGCGGGCGATGCGTTCCATGGGCGCGTCGAGCGTGCGTTCGCGATGTTCTTGTCCCCGAACTGGCAGGCCGCACACCCCGAGGCGGGACCCGTGCGGCCCATCGACGGCGGCGGCGACGCCGAGTCGGTGTTCGCGCGCGTGCGTGCTGCGTTAGGCGAACGGTGGCCGGACCTGGCGATGGCCGGCGCGCCGGCGGCGCCGGCTCCGGGGCGGCGATGAATCGCTCGCGGAGCGCGATCGCCCTGGCGGTGTTCACCGTCGCCCTGATCACCGGCGGCTGGTTTCTCCAGCGCGGGTTCAGCACCGAGCCCGCCACGGCGAGCGGCTCGGCGCTCTTCGATCACGTGCTGGCGCGCGTCGCCCAGAATTTCGTCGATTCGATCCCCGAGCAGACGCTGTTTGTGAAGGCCGCGGCCGGCATGGTGGATGAGCTCGACGACCCCTACTCGGCATTCCTGCCGCCGGACCAGCTCCATTCGCTCGACGAGACGACGTCGGGCTCGTACGTTGGGTTAGGCGTGCAGGTGGACGTGCGCGACGGCTGGCTCATCGTGATGGCGCCGGTGCCCGGCTCGCCCGCCGAGAAGGCCGGCATCGAGGCCGGGGACCGCGTCGTGCAGATCGACGGGCGGTCGACGAACGGGTGGAACATCGAGCGGGCGAGCCGGGCGATCCGCGGCAAGCCGGGGACCGAGGTGTCGCTCCTCGTCGAGCGCTCGGGCGTGGCCGACCGGCTGCCATTCCGCATCGTTAGGCGCGACATCCACGTGGCCTCGGCGCGGCATCCCATGATGGTGTCCGACCGCGTGGGATACGTGGCGCTCACCATCTTCAGCGATTCGTCGGACGACGAGCTGCGCAACGCGATCGGGGCGCTGCGCCGCCGCGGCATGCAGACGCTGCTGCTCGACCTGCGCGGCAATCCGGGCGGTCTGCTCGCGCAGGGCGTGGGTGTCTCGAGCATGTTTCTGGCGCGCGGGCAGGACATTGTCGACATGCGCGGCCGGACGGCGGACGCGACGCACGACATCCGGAACCGCGTCGCGCAGCTGTGGCCCGATCTGGCGGTGGTCGTGCTGGTGGACGGGCACACGGCGAGCGCGGCCGAGATCGTCGCCGGCGCGTTGCAGGACCACGACCGCGCGGTGATCGTCGGGTCGCCCACGTACGGCAAGGGCGTGGCGCAATCGGTGTACTCGTTAGGCGCTGATGCCGGCGCGCTCAAGCTCACCACGGCGCGGTGGTTCACGCCCTCGGGGCGCAGCATCCAGAAGCTGCATTCCGACACGGCGTCGGGCGACGGCGACAGCGCGATCGCGCATCCCGACACGTCGCGCGCCGTCTACCACACCGACGCCGGCCGCATCGTGTACGGCGGCGGCGGCATCACGCCCGACGTGATCGTG
>JANWIK010000082.1 GCA_025449955.1 Gemmatimonadaceae bacterium | reverse complement strand
TCGGCTGCATGATGATGTTCTTCGCCCTGTCGATCAGGCCCATGTGAGTATCCCTCGCCAGACGTGACGATGTGGGGGATGGCGGCGCTGTGCAGGCATACCGAACAGGCATCCGCCGAACTGAACTGCCGCAGGAACGGGTGATGATTCGGTATCCGCGAGTTGAGCGCAAGAGGCCCATCAACGTCGAAGTGCGAAATTTGCGGAACTGTGGCGTAGGCAATGTCTTGAGGACAGTTGGTAGAGCTCGGTTGGTGCGGTGTCCCAAATGGGCCACGGGCAGTGTCCAGCGGCACGGACGAATTGGCCGCCGAGATTGCCTAAAAAGTGTTGTGTAGCAACGACTTGCGCAGCGGCACGACAGTCGCCATAGTGCAGTAGCCGGGCAAAGGTATGGAGCCCGGTGGTTCCGCCTGCTGGAGTCGGTCGGCGGCCTCGAGTTTTCGGGAGGGGATATGCTCTCCGTATTGTTGGTTCCTTTGATGCTCTCGGGCGTAGCGACGGCTGGTCAGCCCACGCCGACGCGCGCCGATTCCGTGGATCCCAATCCGGCGGTCCGCGTCTCTCTCGATCGTGATGTCTACCAGCGAGGAGACCAGGCGCACGTCAAGGTCGACATCCGCGATGACGGTTATCTCGTCGTGATGCGCGTGTCGCCCGATGGATTGGTGCGGGTGCTATTCCCGCTCGATCCGACCGACGACAATTTCGTGCGCGGCGGGAAGAGCTACGAGATCGTGGGACGCGGCGGCGGCGAGTCGTTCGCCGTGGAGTCCACCTCGGGGAGCGGCGTGGTGTACGCGGCCTGGTCGGCGCAGCAATTCCAATTCAACGACTTTGCGCGCGACGGTCACTGGGATTACACGGTGATGGGCGACAGCGCGCTCGCGCAGGACCCGGAGACGGGCCTAACGAACATCGTTGGGCGCATGGCCAGCGCGCATTTCGACTACGACCTGCAGACGTACAGCGCGCAGCAAACCGTCGCGTACGCGCAGCCCAACTATTACATGGATCCGTACGGCTACGACTCGTACGGGTATGACCCGTACTACGACCCGTTCTTCTACGGTTACGGGCCCTACTTCGGTGGCGGCTTCATTTCGATCGGGTTTGGCGGCGGACCGTTCTTCTTCAGTCCGTTCCGTCGGTTCCCGTCGCCGTTTTTCTTCCGGCGTCCGTTCTTCGAGCGCCCGTTCGTCGCGTGCTTCGACTGCGGTGTCTTTGCCCGTCCGCGGCCGTTCCTGGCAAATACGCCGTTCAGGTTCAACGGCCGCGTCGGAGGCGGCAGCACAATCGTAGGCGTGCAGTACCGTCCGCGGACGACATTCGGCGGCAACGGGTTCGTGGGAGCGCGGTTCGCGGGTATGTCGCTTGGCGGCATGCACGCGTTGACGGGCGGCGCGGCGTTGCGGCCACGGGACGTCGGCGTGCGGAGCACGCCGGTGGCGGTGCGCTCGCCTAACGAAGGGACGCGCATGAGTGGCCCGACGGTGTTCGGTCCCGGTCGTCGCGAGGGATTCGCGGGGACGCGAGCTGTTCCCAACCGGCCGCACTTCGAGCCGCCGGTTCGCGCGCCGGAGACCTTCCGGGGAAACGGCAATGCACGGCCGGGCACGCGCGTGGCGGAGCCGCCGTCTCGGGTGAACGAGCCGCGCGGGCGGTCGAACGTCCAATCGATGCCGCGGTTCAGCGGACCGGCGCAGCGTGTGCCGGGCTATAGGACGGAGACGCCACGCATGGATGCTCCTCGCATGAATGCTCCTCGCATGGAGCCGCAGCGGGTCGAGTCGCCGCGTCCGGAGTCGCGCGTGGAAGCGCCGAGGTTCGAGGGTTCACGCGCGGCGCCGCGGATGGCGCCGCGTGAGGCACCGAGGGCGTCCGCGCCGCGCATGTCGGCGCCTCGGATGTCGGCGCCTCGGATGTCGGCGCCTCGGATGTCGGCGCCTCGGATGTCGGCACCGCGTGGCGGTGGTGGCGGCGGCGGAGGCGGGGGCCGCCATCACCGGTAAGGCCGGTGCATAGGGCGGCCTAAGGATCGAGGGCGACGGCGGAAGCCGTCGCCCTCGATCGTTAGGCCATGGAGTTGGGTCCGCCCGTGTCAGGCCACGCGGCCCGCTTCGCGGGCCGCGAGCATTGCACCGGGTCGGTTCGTGATCACCCCGCACACGCCCTGTTCCCAGAGCGTCAGCGACAACTCCGGACTGTCGATCACCCACACGTGCGTCGGGCACCCGACGCCGCGCGCGGCGCCGGCGAGCATGCGCATCGGAATCGGAATGGCGTTGAATCGCGTCGGGATCGTGAGCGCGCGGTATCGCGCGGGGCGCGGCGCACGGCCGACCAGCGCGCGGCTCACGAGCGACAGCGTCTCGGCGCGCGTCGCGCTGCGTATCCACGGCGGCGCATCGAACGGCGCCAGCGCGCGCTCGTCGAACGATGCGAGAATGCACCGCGCCACGGCCCCTGCCGCCGCGACCACGCGCCGCACCGCCGGCGCCGCGCGCGGCGTCTTGAGCTCCACGATGCACGGCGTGTCGGGGAACATGCCTAACACGTCGGACAGCGTCGGGACGCGCACGCCGCGTCCCTTGAACGGGAACGTGGCGCCGCGATCGCTTGTAAAGCGTGCGCCGGCATCGGCATCGCGGAAAGCTTCGTAGGGCATGGAAGCCACAGCGCCGCGGCGGTCGGTCGTGCGGTCGAGCGTGGAATCGTGGATCACCACCGGCACGTCGTCGGCTGATACGTGCACGTCGAGCTCGAATGCTTCGGCGCCGAATGCGGCTGCGCGCTCGAAGCCGACGAGCGTGTTCTCCGGTGCGAATGCCGACGCGCCGCGGTGCGCAATCACCGGGTGCGCCTCGAGATCGAGCAACAGGCTCGTCGCGCCGCTCACAGCGGCAGCCTGAGGCGCGCCTCGCACCCTTGGCCCTCGCGGCGATTCTCGAGCGTGAGCACGCCGCCGTGCGCCTCGGCGATCTGCCGGCTGAGCGCGAGCCCGATGCCCGATCCGTTAGGCTTGGTGGTGAAGAACGGCACGAACAGGTTGGTCGTGTCGGGGAGGCCGAGTCCGTCGTCGCGGACCCAGACGTCGAGCGTGCCGCCGTTGCGCGTCCATCCCACGGCTACGCCGCCGTGCGTCTCCAGCGACGCATCGGCCGCGTTGCGCACCAGGTTGATGAGCACCTGCTCGAGCTGGTCGGCGTCGGCGGAGATGGTGGTGGCCGGACCGGCCACCACGCGCACCGGCAACCGCGTCTCGAGATGCGCCACGCGGCTGATCCACTGTCCGACATCCATAGGCAGCGGCTGCGGATTGGGCAGTCGCGCGAGCAGCGCGTACGCGGACATGAACCGGCCTAACGATTCGCTGCGGCCGGCGATGACCGTCAGGCCGCCGCCCACGTCGTCGCGCCAATCGCCGGGCAGCGTCGGGCGCGCCAGCAAATCGCGCAGGCTCGCGGCGATCGACTTGATCGGCGCGAGCGAGTTGTTGATCTCGTGTCCCAGCACGCGGATGAGGCGCTGCCACGCCTGACGCTCCTCCTCGCGCAACACGCGGCTCAAGTCGGAGAGCACGACCAGCTGGTGCGGGCGCCCGTCCTGGCGAAAACTGCCGCGGCGCAGCTGCCACTTGCCGCGACCGCCGGGGAAATCCAGATCCACCGTCCGGTCGTCGTCGCCGCGCAAGCATTCGGCCAGGCCTAACGCAGCCGACGTGCGGCCGAGCAGGCGCTCGGCGGGTTGATCGAGGAGGCGTTCGCCGCCGCCGTTCACGAGCCTGAGCGCACGGTGCTCGTCGAACGCGAAGATGGCGACGTCGATCTCGGCCATCACGGTGCGAAGCAGCGCGGTGGCCTCGAGCGCGCCCAAACGCTGCGACCGAAGTGTCTCGCCGAGGATGTTCACCTCGAGGAGCGCGAGGCCGAGTGCGTCGTCTTCGCGCGCGCCACGGGCGCGGATGGAAAAATCGCCCTCACGCAGCGCGGCCAGCATGTTGGATATCGTCTGCAACGGTCGCACCACGCGCTCGCGCAGCGCGAGCGTCACACCGAGCCACGCGCCGAACACGAGGATGGAGAGAGTCCAGCGGAGTCGATCGGAGTAGTCGCCGGTCCAGAGCAGCGTGAGTGCGACCACGCCGCCAGGTGTTCCGGCGAGCACAGCGAGCAAGAATATCCGGCGCTCGAAGGCCGAAGGCTGCGCCGGTTTGGAAGGCGTCGTTAGGCTGGTGGCGTGTGGCTTTCGCTCAGAGGCCATGCGTGGAGAGCCGGCGATAGAGCGCGCTCCGGCTCAGCCCCAAGGCTTTGGCTGCCTGGCTCACGTTCCCATCGTAGCGGGTCAGCGCCTTCTGGATGAGAACGCGCTCGGCTTCCTCGAGGGTCAGCTCCTCGTAGCGCGACGCCGCGCCCTGCGTACCGGGCCGCAACGCCAGGTCGGCGGCACGCACCATGTCGCCCTGCGCAAGCAGCACTGCGCGCTCGACGGAGTGGTCGAGCTCGCGAATGTTGCCGGGCCACGAGTGATCGAGCAGCGCCTGCATCGCGGCGGCGTCGAAGGTGCCGAGTGGCTTCTGGTACCGGTCGGCGTGCCGCTTGAGGAAGTGCATGGCGAGCGCGGGAATGTCTTCGCGGCGCTCGCGTACCGGCGGCAAGTGGATCTCGATCGTGTTGAGGCGGAAGAGCAGGTCCTCGCGGAAATGCCCACCGCTGACCTCGGTATTCAGGTCGACGTTGGTCGCGGACACGATGCGCGCGTTCACGGCGCGCGGACGCGAGGTGCCGACACGTTCCACCTCGCCCGTTTGGAGCACGCGCAGCAGCTTGGCCTGCAGGCCTAACGAGATGTTGGCGATCTCGTCCAGGAACAACGTGCCGCGATCGGCGAGCTCGAAGCGTCCGACGCGATCGGTCTTGGCGTCGGTGAAGGCGCCCTTCACGTGACCGAACAGCTCGCTCTCGAACACGCCCTCGGACAATCCGCCCATATTGACGGCGACGAACGCGTGGCCGACGCGCGGCGACACGGCGTGCAGCCAGCGCGCGACCATCTCCTTGCCGGTGCCGTGCTCGCCGGTGACGAGCACGTTGGCGTCGGACGGTCCGACGCGCTCCATGAGCTGGAGCACGGGGCGCATGCGCGGCGACGCGGCGATGAGGTGCGGCACGCCGTCCTTGCGGAGCAGGGCGTTCTCGCCTTCGAGCCGTTGGGCTCGGCGAATGGCCCTGCCTAACTCGAGCTGCGAGCGCAGCGTGGCCATGAGGCGCGCGTTGTCCCACGGCTTTTCGATGTAGTCCCAGGCGCCCTGGCGCATCGCTTCGACCGCGCCGTCGACGCTGCCCCACGCCGTCATCACGATGACGGGGAGCGTCCGATCGATTTCGCGCAGGCGCGGCAACAGGTCCAAGCCTTCGCGGCCGGACGTCGTGTCGCGCGTGTAATTGAGGTCCATGATCACCGCGTCGAAGTCGCGTTCTTCGACGGCCGACGCAACGCTGGTCACCGAGCGCGCGGTCTCGATCTGGAATCCCTCGCCCTTGAGCATCAAGCGCAAGGCCTCGAGCACGTCGGGCTGGTCGTCCGCGATGAGGATGCGGAGCGGTATCTCGGGAACGGCGAGTGGACTCACGGTGCCTAACGCTGGTGATGCGAGCGGACTAGACGATCCATCCGTCCTTGAGATTGATGATGCGATTCCCATAGCCCGCATTCGTCTCCGAGTGCGTCACTTGAATGATCGTGGTGCCCTGTTGGTTGAGCCGCGTGAACAGCTCCATGATCTCGGCGCCCTGGCTCGAGTGGAGGTTGCCCGTGGGCTCGTCCGCGAGAATGAGCCGCGGGCTCGCGATCACCGCGCGCGCGACGGCGACCAACTGCTGCTGTCCGCCGGAGAGCTGCCGCGGATAAAGATCTTTCTTGCCGACGATCTGGAAGCGGTCGAGCGTGTCGGCGACCATCGCTTCGCGCTCGCCCTTCTTGATGTTCCGGTACGAGAGCGGGATGTCGAGGTTCTCGGCCACCGTGAGATCATCGATCAGGTGATACTGCTGGAACACGAAGCCGATGTACTGCTTGTTGAGCGCGACGCGTTCCTTGATCGAGTACGTGTGGACCGGGTGTCCCAAAAACCAGAACTCGCCGGTCCACGCGCTGTCGAGCATGCCGACGACACTGAGGAGCGTCGATTTGCCGGCGCCGGACGGCCCCATGATGGACACGAACTCGCCGGGTTTCACGTCGATGCTCACGCGCCGGAGCACGAACACCTGTCCGTTCCCGACGGGATACGACTTGTCGATGTTGCGCGTGGAAATGAGCATCAGATCGGCGGGCGGCGCATCGGGTTGCACGTCGGATGCAGCCGGTACTTCGGGTCGAGCGCCGCCGAACAGTGATTTGAGAGAGGCCATGGGTCCCGAGAATCCGCGAGGGGGATGATTTAATGGTAACCTGTCAGTCGGCTCGCAATGCCACCATGGGGTCGACGCGCGACGCACGATGCGCGGGGATCCACGCGGCGACGAGCGCGGTGGTGACCAGCACGACGATCACGCCGACGAGGCTCGCGGGATCGTCGGCGCCGACCTGGTAGAGGAGGTGCGTGAGGAGCCGCGCCGAGGCCAGCGCGCCGACGAGGCCGATGGCGAGCCCGCCTAACGTAAGGCCGAGCGCGCGCCGGAGCACGATGGCCAGCACGTCGCGCCGTTGGGCGCCCAGCGCCATGCGGAGTCCGAGCTCGCGGGTACGCTGTCCGACCAGGTACGACATGAGGCCGTAGAGTCCGATCGCGGCGAGCACGAGCGCGAGCAGGCCGAACACGCTGAACATCGAGGCGCCGAGGAGCCGCGGCTGGAGCTGCGGCCGGAGGACGTCGGTGAACGGCTTGACCTCGACGTAGGGGAGATTGGGCGCGAGGTCGGCCATCGTGCGCCGGACGGTGGCCACTCCTGCCGCGGCGTCGCCGGTGGTGCGCACGAAGATATTCATCGAACCCATACCGGGCGTGACCGGGGTCCAGAAGTACTGCCGCTGCGATTCCACAATAGTGGAATACTTCGCGTTCGCGGCCACGCCGACGACGCTGTAGCAGACCCAGTTGTTGCTGTCGTCCTGCATGTCGATGCAGTGGCCTAACGCAGACTTGCCGGGCCACATGCGCTTGGCGAACGCCTCGTTCACGATCGCGACGCGCGAGGCGGACGACACATCGGCCTCCGTGAACTCGCGTCCCTCGGTGATCGGCGTGCCGATGGTCGCGAAGTAGTGGGCGCCGACGTTGGACATGAGCGCCGCGTCTTCTCCCTGCATCGCGCTGGCGAGGTCGCCGGCGTCGGACATCGAGTGCGACGGCGTCGCCGCGTCGGGCACACGGAAATCGTTCACCATGAAACCGCCGGTGAGCGGGGTCATGTTGGCGATCGATGCGCTGCGCACGCCTGGGGTGGCGTCGAGTCGCTGGCGCGCCTGCTCGTCGAACCGCGCGCTCGCGCTGTCCTTGTAGCCGACGACCGAGAGGTCGACGTTCACGGCGAGCAGATGTTGGGCGTCCATCCCGAGGTTCACGCTCTCGGTGTTGCGGAGACTGTGCACGAACATGCCCGCGCCGGTGAGCAGCACGACGGCGAGCGCGATCTGCACGATCATGAGCGTCGTGCGCAGTCCCGACCGGCGGTCGACGCCTTCGCGCGCGCCCTCCTTGAGGGAATCCGACAGATCGGGACGCGTGGAGGCGAACGCGGGTGCGAGGCCGAAGACGAGGCCGCACGCGATCGCGGCTGCGGAGGTGAACACGAGCACGCGTCCGTGGGCGAAGAAGCTGAGTGCCGGCAGCCCAACGGATGGGACGAGGTCCGAGCCCCAGAACGCGAGCAGCAGCCCCGCGCCGGCGCCTGACAACGCGAGCACCACGCTCTCGACGAGCAGCTGGCGCATCAACCGCCACCGGTCGGCGCCGAGCGACAGGCGCACGGCGATCTCCTTTCGCCTAACGGTAGCGCGGGCGAGCAGCAAGTTGGCCGTGTTGGCGCAGGCAATGGCCAGGACGAGCGCCGCCGCGAGGGCGAGCCAGCGCGCGATGCGCGCGCTGTCGGATGTGCTGGGACCGCGCGCCGCGAGAATGGGGCCGAGCGTCAAGTGCGGGTTGCGCGTCTCCATCGTGTCGCGGGTCTGCACGAGATGGCGATACATCGACTCCATTTCACCGCGCGCCGTTTCGCGACTCACGCCGGGAGCCAAGCGACCTACAGCTTGCAACCACAGGGCGTTGTTGGACGTGAGGTACATCGAGGGATAGCCGACGAGCTTGGCGAGCGAGATGGGGATCCACACGTCGGCGTTCGCGGCGTCCACGCCATGGAAGTCGGCCGGTGCGACGCCGATCACGGTGTACTCGTGTCCGTCGAGCGTGATCTGCTTGCCGACCACCGCGCGATCGCCGCCATAGGCGCGTTGCCAGTATGCGTGGCTGATGACGGCCGTCGGTGCGCTGCCTGGTCCTTTGTCATCCTCGGCGGCGAAAAAGCGGCCGAGCGAGGGCTGGACGCGCAGCACCGAAAAATAACTTCCGGTAACAAGGTACCCATCCACGCGCCGCGCCGCCGGTCCAAGCCCGGCGCTCACGTCCAGCGCCGAGAACGCAGCGATGCCGGAGAGCGATTTCAGCCCGTCGCGCCACGCTTGGTACGTGGGGTACGAGACGGTGGGCGCGTTGTTCATCATCACGTACTTGGCGCGCTCGTTGATATACGGCCTGACGATGCCGCCGGGGTCGCCCACGCCCGGCGGGGGCCGGAAGAACAACGAGTCGACGATGCCGAATACGGTGCTGGTAGCGCCGATGCCTAACGCAAGGCAGAGGACGGCGGCCGCCGTGAACCCCGGAGTCCGGCGGAGGGAGCGGACGGCGTACGTGAGGTCGGACACGGGAATCCTCGGGAAGCGGCGGCTCACGCCGCCTTGGGGAAGCGGTTCCCTCGGGGAAAAAACGGCGGCCTCACGGCCGCCGTCGGGAACGGGCGGGGCCCGGGCCTCCCGCCCGTGTCCCCGGGGCGGCCTAACGGCCGCCCGGCCTCCCCATTCCCCAAGGCGGCGCCAGCCGCCGCTTCCCCGCCGTTAAAATCCGCTTTCGCGAAGCTGCGACTCGTCGGCCTGTTCTTTGGCGCCTGTCTCGTCTTCCACCACGCGGCCGTCGAACAAATGGATCGACCGGTCGGCGTGCGCCGCATAGCGCGGATCGTGCGTCACCATGATGATCGTGGCGCCCTGACGGTGCAGGTCACGCAGCAATTCCATCACGGCCTCGCCGTTCGTCGAGTCCAGGTTTCCCGTGGGTTCGTCGGCGAGAAGAATCAAGGGATCGCCGGCTACCGCGCGTGCGACGGCGACGCGCTGCTGCTGACCGCCGGAGAGCTGCGACGGATAGTGTTTCACGCGGTGCGACATCCCGACCTTCTCCAACGCCTCGAGCACGCGCTTCCGGCGCTCGGTGGAATCCATGCCGCGATACGTGAGCGGCAGCTCGACGTTTTCGTAGACCGTCAGGTCGCCGATCAGGTTGAACGCTTGGAAGATGAATCCGATCTGGCGATTCCTAACGCGCGCGCGCTGGCTGGCCGTGAGGCCGGCCACCGGCTGTCCGTCGAGCAGGTATTCGCCCTGCGTCGGCGTGTCGAGGAGGCCGAGGATCGAGAGCAGGGTGGTTTTGCCGCAACCGGACGGACCCGCGATGGCCAGGTACTCGCCCGGCGGCACCTCGAGGTGCACGCCTGCCAGCGCGTGCGTCTCGACCTCATCGGTATAGAAGATCTTCGCGATCGCGTCGAGGCGGAGAAGCGCTTTCCCGTCCGATGCGGCCGACGTGAAGGAGCCAGCCGCGGAAGAGGCGGAACCGGGAGTTGGCGAGGCGGTGTCCATGGGAGGCGGGGGTCGAGGTTGGGGGCGTTTTAGCGCGAAAGACTTAGTGCAAACGGACGCGATCGTGCGAATCCCACTGCGACATGTCGGAGATAATCACCTTGTCGCCGACGTTGAGACCTTGCACCACTTCGATGGTCGTGACCGAAGCGCGGCCTAACTTCACGTTGACGCGCGTCGCTTCCTTGCCGTCGGGCGTCAGCTTGAACAGTCCCACCGTGCTTTCCGGCTGTCCATACGCGGGCCGTCCAACGTACAACACGTTCTTGAGGCGTTCTACTTCGATCGTGCCGTCGACGCTCAGGTCGGGGCGTGCACCCGGCGGCAGCGGTCCGTCGAGCGCGACATCGACACCCACCGTGCCCGACTGCGCCGACGATTCGATGCGCGTGACGTGTCCTTCGACAATTCCGTTGCGCAGGTCGACCGAGCACGGCTGATTGTTCTGTACGTCGGCCGCCTGATTCTCAGGAATGCGAAGCTCGGCCTTGAGCTTTCCGGGCTGTGCGACTTTGAGGAGCAGCGTCCCCGGTTGGACCCATTGTCCGGGCTGCAGGTCCATGTCCTGAATGACGCCATCGGACCCGGCCCGAACCTGCATCGATTCCACCCGCTTCCGCTGGAAGTCCGAGATCGCCTTGAGCCGGTCGATCTGCTGCTGCTGCAGATGCAACTGCTCCTCGATAGTCTTGGACATCACATCGAGCCGTTGGGTTTCCACCTTGAACGAAGTTTCTGAGGCCGCTGCCTTGTCTTTGGCGTTGGCCGCGTCCTGCGGGGAGATGAGACCCTTGGCGAGCAAAGCGCCCGACACGTCGGCCTGCCGCTTGTCCGTCTGGTATGTGTTCTGAGCGGTGGCGACGACGCCTTCCTCGTTGAGACGCTGCGTCTCGAGCGTCGTCTTGAGGCTGGCCATGGCTGCCTCGGCGGCACTCAGCTGCTGGTCAGCGTTCAGGTCTTCGAGCGTGACGTCGGGGTTCGACATCGACAGGATCAGCGTGTTCGCTTGGACTTTGGCGGGAGGGCGCACGTAGATCTGGTCGATGCGGCCGCCGGTTAGAGCGGAGATCCACAAGATCTGGTCGGGCACCAGCGTGCCGGGTCCACGAACTTGGCGCACCATTTCACCGCGGCGCACCGTGTCGATCATGAGCGTCGCTCGATCGACGGGAGGCGCTGCAGGACCGAGGCGGCTCAGCGCAGCGGTGATGATGACGACAGCGAGAACGCCGGCGCCGATGAGGATGTTGCGCTTTTTCTTGCTAGGTGGGTCGCGCGGAATGTCCACGGGTCTATGACTCGGATGGTTCGCAGGCGCCGCTAGAATAGCGGCTCTCGCTCGATCCCCTACGGGAAGGAGCGTGCCCGAGTGACAGATTGGACAATCGCTTATCAGGCAATGGTTTGTCCAGCAGGCACCGCAGAATTTCGAGCATCGGGTGCCCGCCAATGGGAATGGACGTCCCATAATCGGACACGCTTGTTCGGCGAGCTCTTCAGCGGTTGCACGTCGCCCGAGCGATACGATGGAAACGTATCTCGATGAGCGTCGCGGCAATCCGGTGGCGTTCGCGCACGCCGCGGTTGATGCGGGTGCCGCGCTCGTCGTTGGGCATGGGCCGCACGTGCTCCGTGCCATGGAATGACGGCACGGCGCGCTGATCGCCCACTCGTTAGGCAACCTAGTCACGTACGGGCCGTTCGCGCGGAGGCTTTGAGCGAGCGCTTGCCTCTCGCCCCTTGCTGCGAATCAGAACTCTGACGCGGTCTACTTAGCGGTACGGGTACGCGTCGTCCGACGTGGCAGCGTCATCGAACGCGAGGCGTCGCACGCCTTGCCAGGGCTTGATGCCGCGGGCCGGTGCGCGAAGGAGCGCCGTCTCGATCACGCGCCCTGCCTTTGTACTCGCGTGGATGAAGCGGCCGTTCCCGACGTAGATCCCAATGTGCGAGATGCTCGAGCCGCGTCCGAACGTGACGAGGTCGCCGGGCATCAGCTGCGACGTGTCCTTGGCGACGGCTTCACCGATCCTGGCCTGCATGCGCGCGGTGCGCGGGATGTCGATGTGGAGAATGGTCGCGATGTATTTGACCAACCCGCTGCAATCGAACCCGCGGCGCGGCGACGAGCCGCCGAACACGTAGCGCCTGCCCAACTGCTCGCGCGCCAGGGCGACGATCGAATCGCCGAGTGTGAGCGCCGAGTGGCTGAAGCTGGCGAAGGGCTTGGACTGCTCGACGGGAGGCGTGGTGCGCACACCGTCCTGTGCGCGCAGCGTCGCTGGGCCGGCAACGAGCGCGGCGGCGACGATCGCGACAGCAGTGACGGAGCGGTGTGAGCGACGTGGCATGTCGATCGAGTGGGCGGTGTACTGGATTCGTGCGTGTGCTCGAAGAGACGAATGCGCGCATGCTCGAGCAACCGCGCGACGGAGGCATCGTAACCCGCACCGGTATGTGCGTCAATGTTGCCAGCTCCGTGCCGCGGCGGCGTTGAATGGCGCGAGACGTTTGACCGAGACCTTTCGCTCCGTCGCTCGATGACCGAATTTGGCATGGACGATTTCCGCACATTTCGACTCGACGAGGACTACGTGAACTTCGACCGCCTGCTCTGTCCGCTCCGTCGCGCCACTGTGGCAATCGCATTTCTCACCGTTGGGCATGCCGCGTCGTTGCCGGCCCAGGCGACGACGCGGCAGCCGCCGGAACGCATCCGAAAGGAACCACCGCGTGTCGCGGTGCCGCTCGGCCCGGCGAAGTACGTGAAAGAGGCCGGCACGATGTGGACGTTCGACGCGCCGCCCTTCGAGTACTGGAAGCAGACGTACGGATTCACACCGGACTCGACGTGGCTCACGCACGTGCGTTTGGCGTCGGTGCGGCTGCCGGGATGCTCGGCGTCGTTCGTGTCGGCGCGCGGATTGGTGCTGACTAACCATCACTGCGCGCGCGCATGCGTCGCAACGGCGTCGCCCGCGGACACGAACTACAACACGACCGGGTTCGTGGCGTCGACCATCGCCGACGAGCGCAAGTGCTCGACGCTGTACGTCGACCAACTGCAATCGATCGAGGACGTGACGCCGCAGATCCGCGGCGCGGTGACGGCGAAGGCGCCCGACGCACAAGTCGCGCAGCGCGACTCGGCGATCGCCAGCGTGCAGACCGAATGTCAAACCGCCACGCATCTGCGCTGCGAAGTGGTGACGCTCTATCAAGGCGGCATGTATTCGCTCTACCGCTACCAGCGATTCACCGACGTTAGGCTGGTGATGGTGCCCGAGGAAGAGGCGGCGTTCTTCGGCGGCGATCCGGACAACTTCACGTATCCGCGATACGACCTCGACATGGCGCTGCTGCGCGTCTACCAGAACGACTCGCCGATGGTCGTGACCGACTATCTCAAGTGGAGCAAGTCGGGTGCGCGCGATGGCGATCTGGTGTTCGTGACGGGGAATCCGGGGTCGACGGGCCGATTGCTCACGCTGGCCCAGATGCAATACCTCCGCGACGTGGAGTACCCGTTCACGCTCGCCGTATTCGATCGCGCGATGACGATGCTCAACGCGTTGAGCGCGCAGAGCGCGGAGAACCAGCGCAAGTACGAAAACCTCATCTTTGGCATCGCCAACTCGCAGAAGGCGATCAAGGGCTATCGTGCGGGTCTGCTCGATTCGACGATCATGGCGCGTAAGGCAGGCTTCGAGCGCGATCTGCGAGCGCGCGTGGACGCCGATCCGGCACTGCGACCCAAGTACAGCACGGCGTGGACGGAAATCGCGAACGCGGAAAAACAGCTCACCGCGATGGCGGCGCAGGCCAATTACTACGGCTTCAGCTTCAATCCGCCGTTCGGCTCGCAGCTGCTCAACTGGGCGGGCGGATTGGTGCGCATTCCGGCCGAGAGCGCGTTGGTCGACACGAAGCGGCTGCCGCAGTACCGGGGTGCCGGCCTGGCGCGGATCCGCCAGGCGCTGCTGGCGGACCAGCCGGTGGACACGTCCACCGAGCGGCTCGAGCTGACGGCCTTCCTCAAGGCGGTGCAGCAAGGGCTTCCGCCTAACGATCCGTATCGCGCTGTGGTGTTGGGCGTCCGCGCGCCGGAGGACGTGGCGGCGTCACTCATGTCGGGCACCAAGCTGGCGTCGGTGAGCGCGCGCCAGGCGCTCCTGGACGGCGGCAGCGCGGCGGTCGACACGTCGACGGATCCGATGATCGTGCTGGCGCGGAAGATCCTCCCGTTAGCCGATCAAGCGCAGTTGGCGCAAGCGCGGCTCAACGACATCATTTCGGCGAACGTGGACAAAGTGGGCCAGGCCTTGTTCGCCGTGTACAACACCAAGCTTCCACCCGACGCGACCTTCTCGCTGCGCATCAGTGATGGCGTGGTGAAGGGCTATCCGTACAACGGCACGATCGCGCCGTACAAGACCACGTTCTACGGCATGTTCGCGCACGCATCCGAGTTCGACGACAAGGCGCCGTTCCATCTGCCGGACCGGTGGATGCAGCAACGTCCCAAGATGGACCTCACGACGCCGCTCGATTTCGTGTCGACCAACGACATCATCGGCGGCAACTCGGGCAGCCCGGTGATCAATCGCGACGGCGAGCTGGTGGGCCTCATCTTCGACGGCAACATCGAGTCGCTGCCTAACCGATTCATCTTCACCGATGATGCGGCGCGGTCGGTGAGCGTGTCGTCGCGGGCCATCATCGAGGCGCTCCGGAACGTGTACGAGTCGTCGCGACTGGCGGACGAGCTGGAAGGGAAATAAGACCATCTCGTGACTGGGCGGGGCAGCGAATTCTGCCCCGGCCCCTTCCGCCGGTGGGCTGCGCCGTTTTTCTTCCTCGTCTCTCCAACTCGTTTTCGCATGGCGCAGCCGATGGCTCCCGTCGTTACAGAGGGCCGCGCGCCGGCGGCGCCGGGGGTCACGACGCCCGCGCCCCGGTGGGTGGAGCTCGTGCTGTTGTGCGCGGTGGCCGCCGTGACGTTCGGCATCGCGCGCGCAGCCGCCGAGTGGCGCGCGCCGTTGTCGCCGTCGTTCCGGATCTCGCTCGCGCCGGCGCGGCTGCCGTACTACGCGGCGCTCTCCACGCTGCGCATGGTGCTCGCGTACATCGTGTCGCTCGTGTTCTCGCTCGCATACGCGCGCTTCGCGGCATCCAGCAAGGCGGCCGAGCGCGTCATGCTGCCGTTGCTCGACATCCTGCAGAGCATTCCGATTCTGTCGTTCATGCCGGGCGTCGTGCTCGGCCTCGTGGCGTTGTTTCCGGGTCGGACGCTCGGCCTCGAGCTCGCGGCCGTGATTCTGATTTTCACCAGCCAAGCGTGGAATCTCGCCTTCAGCTTCCATCAATCGCTCATCACGATTCCGAGCGAGCTCACGGAAGCGGCGCGCATCTACCGGCTCGGCTTCTGGCGCAAGTTCACGCGACTGGAAGTTCCGTTCGGCGTGATCTCGCTCATCGCGAACAGCATGATGAGCTGGGCCGGTGGCTGGTTCTTTCTCATGGCCAGCGAACAGTTCGCCGTGGGCGACGGCAGCTTGCGTCTACCGGGACTGGGCTCATACCTCGCCGCCGCGGCGGATGCGGGAAATACGCGCGCACTCGTGTTCGGCTTGTTGACGCTGGTGGTCGTGATCGTGCTGCTCGATCAAATCCTGTGGCGGCCGCTGCTCGCGTGGTCGGATCGATTCAAGTTCGAGAATGCGGGCAGTGACGCACCGTCGTCGCGCGTGCTGGACCTGCTCCGCGGGTCGCGGCTCGTGGACGCGCTGCGCTCGCGCGTGTTGCGGCCGGCGGCGCGCCGCATCGATCACGCGTTCAGCGAATCGCCCAACGGTGACTCGCCGGCGGCGGAACCGGCGACGGTCGCACCGGGGCGCCGTCGCGCGCGGCGCGCGGCCGGGATCGTCGCGCTCGGGTTGGCCGCGGCGGCGGTGGCATGGGGAGTCGCGCTGGCGGCGCACACGCTGGCTGGCCTAACGCGCGGCGATTGGGCCCGCGTGGGCGTGAGCGCGGCGGCGACGCTCGGGCGTACGACCATCGCGCTGGTGGTCGCCGCGGCGTGGACGGTGCCGGCGGGCGTCGCCATCGGGACCAATCCCCGTTGGGCAAGACGTCTGCAGCCGATCGTTCAGATCACCGCCTCCATTCCGGCGACGGCGGTGTTCCCGGTGTTGTTGCTGGCCCTGCTCGCGATTCCGGGCGGACTCAACGTGGCCGCGGTGGCGCTCATGCTGCTGGGCACCCAATGGTACGTGCTCTTCAACGTGATCGCCGGCGCGATGGCGATCCCGTCGGATCTCAAGGAAGCGGCGACGATGTATCACGTCGTGGGCTGGCGCCGCTGGAAGACGCTCATCCTTCCTGCCATCTTCCCGTATCTCGTGACGGGGATGATCACCGCTACCGGCGGGGCATGGAACGCGAGCATCGTGGCCGAGTACGTCACGTTCGCGGGACACACCACGAGCACCACGGGATTGGGCGCGCTCATCGCGGGAGCGGCGGAGCACAGCGACTTTCCGCTCTTGCTTGCCGGCACGCTCGTAATGGCGGGCATCGTGATCATCATCAATCGTTTGCTCTGGCGCCGCCTGTACGGCTACGCGGAAACACGATTCCGACTCGGCTGACTCGCGGATAAGGATCTTCGATGGCAACCACCTCGCGCGCGCTCGCACCGAAACCGCCCGGCACGGTTTTGCTCGCGGCCGAAGGCGTGCGCAAGTTCTTCAGCAACGACACGGCGCCGGTGCTCGAGCGCATCGACCTCGAGCTGCGCGAGAACGAATTCGTGGCGCTCCTCGGCCCGTCGGGCTCGGGCAAGTCGACGCTGCTGCGCATTCTGGCGGGGCTGCTGCAGCCGTCGGAGGGGCGCGTGCTCGCGCACGGCGCGCCGCTCCACGGGCCTAACCGACAGGTCGCCATCGTCTTCCAGCAGTTTGCGCTCTTCCCGTGGCTGACGGTGTTTCAGAACGTGGAGTTAGGCCTGTTGGCCACCGACGTGCCGGAGGCCGAGCGTCGCGAGCGCGCGCTCCGGGCCATCGACTTGATCGGACTGGACGGATTCGAGGAAGCGTTTCCCAAGGAGCTCTCGGGCGGGATGAAGCAGCGCGTCGGTTTCGCGCGCGCGCTGGTGGTGCAGCCCGAGATCCTGTTCATGGACGAGCCCTTCTCGGCGCTCGACGTCCTCACGGCGGAAACGCTGCGCGGGGAACTCCGCGATATGTGGTCGGACAGCGCGATGCCGACCAAGTCGGTGCTCATGGTGACCCACAACATCGACGAAGCGGTGTCGATGGCGGATCGCATCCTCGTGTTCGGCGCGAATCCGGGCCGCGTGCGCGTGGAGCTCAAGGGACTGCGCGCGGCGGAGCGGCGTGACAAGAGCCCGGCGCGGTCGCGACTGGTGGATGCGATCTATCAGGTGATCACGAATCCGGAAGAGGACGCGGAGCAGCTGGTGGAGCAGTACATCGCCCGCACGCCGGCGCGCCAGCGCCGGAAGGCGGAACCGATGCGCCCGCGGCGGTATCAGGCGCTGCCCGACGTGAGCATCGACGATCTCACGGGTTTCGTGCAGTATCTATGGGGCATCGGGAACTCGGGCACGTTGAGCGACTTGGCGCGCGACCTTCAGATGCGCGGTGAAGTGCTCATCCGCATCGCGGAAGCCACGGACCTCCTCGGGTTCGCCGACATCCAGGAGCGGAGCGTCTACCTCACGCCGTTAGGCCAACGGTTCGCGCCGTTGGAGCTCGACGCGCAGAAGACGTTGTTCCGGCACGCGGTGCTCGACCATCTGTCGCTCATGCGCGAGATCGTCCATCGCCTGGAATCGAGCGCCACGCACGTATTGCTGGCCGAGGAGGTGTTGGCGGAGCTCGAGACGTCGTTCACGCGCGCCGAAGCGCGGCGCCAATTCGAGACGCTGATCGACTGGGGCCGATACGCGGAGTTGTTCAGCTACGACGACGTGGAGGGCGAGCTGCGATTGGACGAAGAGCACTTCAATGCGTGACGCCGGCGGCGCGCGGGTGAAACACCACCCGGGATCGGGCAATGCCTAACGAGACGGCGGGCTGGCCGGCGTCGCGCCGGCTGTTGCTGTTGAGCAACTCGCGTGACGTGGAGGGCCGCGTGCTCGTGTACGCGCGCCCGGCCCTCGAGGACGCGCTCGCGGGCGTGTCGCAGGCCGTGTTCGTGCCGTTCGCGGCGGTCGCGTTCTCGCTCGACGTGTACGCCGAGCGCGTCCACGAGATCTTCACGCCGTTAGGCGTGGACGTGGAGTCGGTGCACCATGCGGCCGACCCCGCGACGGCGGTGCGCCGCGCCGGCGCGATCATCGTCGGCGGCGGGAACACGTTCCAGCTGCTGCGCCGACTCGCCGCGACCGGCCTGCTCGCCGTCATTCGCGAACGCGTGCACGCGGGCGTGCCGTACGTCGGTTGGAGCGCGGGCTCGGTGGTGGCGTCTCCGACCATTGCGACGACGAACGACATGCCCATCGCCGAACCGCCCGGACACGGCGCGCTGGGCCTGGTTCCGTTCCAGATCAACGCGCACTACACGGACTTCCATCCGCCCGGGCACCAGGGCGAGACGCGCGCCGAACGCATCGCCGAGTTTCTGGTGCTCCATCCGCG
>JANWIK010000081.1 GCA_025449955.1 Gemmatimonadaceae bacterium | reverse complement strand
TCCTCCGCGCGTTCCGGAATCGCCGACACGTCGCGCGCACGCAGCGCGCGCACGGCGCCGCTCTCGGCGGCCGGCGGCGCGTACACGGGACAGTCGGTGACTAACCGGGAGCCGGGGAACTCCGCCACCACGCGCTCACCCTCGGTGACTCGATACACCGGTTCGGCGATCACCTCGCCGATCACCTCGGCCGACAGGTCCCACTTGGCGAGAATGTCGCGCACCGCGCGCTCGTGTCCCTTCCGGGCCACCACGAGCATGCGCTCCTGCGACTCGCTGAGCAGGATTTCGTAAGGCGTCATGCCTTCTTCGCGCACCGGCATCCGCGTCACGTCGATCGTGACGCCGACATCGCCGCGCGCCGCCATCTCGGCGGACGACGACGTTAGGCCGGCGGCGCCCATGTCCTGAATGGCCACGATGTGGCCGCTCCGGATCAGCTCGAGGCTCGCCTCGAGCAGCAGCTTCTCGGTGAACGGGTCGCCCACTTGCACGCGCGGCCGCTTGGCATCGCTGGCCGCCGACAAATCTTCGGAGGCGAACGACGCGCCGTGAATGCCGTCGCGCCCCGTGCGCGCGCCCACCGCCATGATGGGATTCCCCACGCCTTCGGCAGCAGCGCGAATGAGGTCGCGCTCGTGCATGAGGCCGACGCACATCGCATTGACTAACGGATTGCCGTCGTACGAGGGATCGAACACCACTTCGCCGGCGACCGTCGGAATCCCGACGCAGTTGCCGTAGTCGCCGATGCCTTTGACGACGCCGGCGAAGAGGTAGCGCTGTCGCGGCGAGTCGAGCGATCCGAAGCGCAGGGAATTGAGCATCGCCACCGGGCGCGCGCCCATCGTGAACACGTCGCGCAAGATGCCGCCGACACCGGTCGCGGCTCCCTGATACGGCTCGACCGCCGACGGATGGTTGTGCGACTCGATCTTGAACGCGACCGCGAGTCCGTCGCCGATCGAGATCACGCCGGCGTTTTCGCCCGGACCCTGCAACACGTACGGCGCCTGCGTGGGCAGCGTCTTGAGAACGGGCCGCGAATGCTTGTACGAGCAGTGCTCGCTCCACAGCGCGCTCACCACGCCTAACTCGGTGAACGTCGGCTGGCGGCCGAGCATCGCGACAAGGCGCGCGAATTCGTCGGGCGTGAGACCGTGCTCCGCCACGAGGGCGGGCGTGATGTTAGGATCACCAGGGCGCGGCTCGACGGCGCGCGCGATCCCGGTGGTGGTCGCGGGCGAAACGCGCCGTTCGACGTCGGTCACGCGGACACTCGAGCCAGCATAGATTGAAATATACCCAGTCCGTCGTTCGATCCGACCAGCGACTCGACCGCCCGTTCGGGGTGCGGCATGAGGCCCAGGACGTTGCCTTCGGCGCTCACGATCCCGGCGATGGCGCGCATGGAGCCGTTGGGGTTGGACTCCGCGTCGCGGTTGCCGGAGGCGTTCACGTATCGGAATGCGACGTGCCCCTCGCCCTCGAGCCGGTTCAGCGTTTCATCATCGGCCGTGAATCGGCCATCACCGTGCGCGATCGGAATGCGCAGAATCTGGCCCGGCGCGTAACGATTCGTGAACATCGTGTCGCCATTCTCGACGCGCACCCGCACGATCTCCGAGAGAAACGAGAGACTCGCGTTGCGGAGCAGGGCACCGGGCAGCAATCCGGCTTCGCAAGCGATCTGAAATCCGTTGCACACCGCGAGCACGGGTCCGCCGCGCCGCGCATGCGCCGCGACTTCCTGCATGATCGGACTGAAGCGCGCGATGGCGCCGGCGCGCAGATAATCACCATAGGCGAAGCCGCCGGGCAGAATCACGACGTCCGCGCCCTCGAGGTCGTGCGACTTGTGCCAGAGATAGACGGCCTGTTCACCGAGCACGTCGGCTACGGCACGAAACGCATCGTAGTCGCAGTTGGATCCGGGGAAGGTGACGACGCCGAATTTCATGGCAAGCCCTCGACGCGTGCGATCTCGTAGTCTTCGGTGACCGGATTGGCCAGCAGTCGATCGCACATCTTGCGCACCGCGTCGCCGGCGGCGTCAGGTGTCGACGCCGCGACATCGAGCACGACGTGGCGGCCAATGCGTGCGTCCTGGACGTCGCCAAAGCCCAACGTGTGGAGCGCATCGGCCACGGCTTTGCCCTGCGGATCGAGGATTCCTTTGCGCGGCACGATGTGCACGGACACGCGATACCGACTCATTCACGGCCCTCTTCGGTCCCGGGGTTGAACGGGTGTTCGCCTAACGGAGTGTTGCGGTCGCGGCGCCGGCGCCGGCGCGGCCGATGCGGATGCTCGGCCAGCTCGATCGACCGCGCCATGGCCTCATCGTCATCGTCATCATCCATCAGCGGATCGGAGCTCGGCAGCCGATCGACGAGTCCCAGGACGAAGGTCCTGAGCAAGCCGTAGGCGACGTACGCGACCATCACCGGAAACGCGTAGCGCTGATGGTCGATCGCGACCAGCACGATCGCCGCAATGAACGCGGCGCCGAGTACGAGCGTGCTCGGCTTCCGCAGGCTGATGTTAGGCGGAGCCGGGTAGAGCACGTGGCTGATCATGAGGAAGCTCAGCACGAGCATCACAGCCGGGAGTGCCGTGTGCCACGGCCACCCGCTCACCATGTTGAACAGGCTCGTCTGGCTGAACCACCAGTAGGTGGCGAGCGTCATGCCGGCCGCGGGGCTGGGCAGGCCATGGAACTGCGTCTTGGCGCGGCCGCCCTGCTCGATGTTGAATCGCGCGAGGCGCATCACCGCGCAGGCGATGTAGATGAAGCAGAACAGCGCGCCCCACGCATCGTGGTTCAACACGGCGAAGTACATGATGAACGCCGGCGCCACGCCGAACGTGACCGCGTCGACCAGCGAGTCGAGCTCGACGCCGAAGCGGCTCGCGGTGCGCGTCATGCGCGCCACCTTGCCGTCGAGGGTGTCCATGACGCCGCCCAACACGACGAACCGGCCCGCCCACTCGAAGTCGCCGCGCGAGGCGTACACGATCGCGAACACGCCGAACAACAGATTGCCCAACGTGAATCCGTTAGGCAGCAGCACCACGGCGCGGCGCATGTCGGGGCGCGGCAGGGGCGGTCTCACGAGGCCAGCTCCGCGAGCACGGTGACGCCGGCCACCGGGCGTTCGCCCACGCGCGTCCGGATCGTCGCGTCGGGCGGCACGAACACGTCGACGCGCGAGCCGAAGCGAATGATGCCCATGCGCTCGCCCTGGGCGGCCGCGGCGCCCGATTTCGCGTAGGTCACGATGCGGCGCGCGATGAGTCCCGCGATCTGGCGGACCAGCACTTTGTGCGACGAACCCGCGATGCCCACCGACATCTGCTCGTTCTCCAAGCTGGCCTTCTCGGCCGCGGCGTTCAGAAACTTGCCGGGATTGTAGTGCTCGTATGTCACCGTGCCGTTCACCGGATACCGGTTCACGTGCACGTTGAAGATGTTCATGAAAATCGAAATGCGGATGGCCCGTCCCTGCACGAAATCGGGCTCCTCCACCGGTGTGATCATCACCACGCGACCGTCGGCCGGGGCGATCACCAGGCGATCGCCGCGCGGGCCCATGCGCTCGGGGTCGCGGAAGAAGTACGCGATCCAGATCGCGACGATGAGCACGACGACGCCGGCCACCCAGATCGGCCAGGAGCGGAACGCCAACGCCAGCGCGAACACGACCACTACGGCCGCGGCGCCGGCGACGATGAACACCATGCCTTCGCGCGCGAAGCTCATTGCAGATCGGTCACGTCGAGGGATTCTCCCGTTAGGCGGCGGTAGGCTTCGAGGTAGCGGGCGCTGGTCGCGCGCACGACGTCATCGGGCAACGGTGGCGCGGGGGACTCGCCGTTCCATCGCCGCGCGCGGCGCTCGGCATCCAAATAGTCGCGCAGCGGTTGCTTGTCGAAGCTCGGCTGCGTGCCGCCGGGTTTGTAGGCGTCGGCCGGCCAGAAGCGCGAGCTGTCCGGCGTGAGCAATTCATCGAGCAGGGTGATCGCGCCGTCGGCACCGCGGCCGAATTCCAGTTTGGTGTCGGCGACGATGATCCCGCGATCTTCGGCAATGGCGCTGCCTCGCGCGAAGATGCCGCGCGTGAGTCGCTCGAGCTCCGCGCCGCTCTCCTCGCCGACGATCTGCCGCATCCGAGTCACGGTGATGTTTTCGTCGTGTCCCGTCTCCGCCTTGGTGGCGGGACTGAAGATGGGCTGGGCCAAACGATCGCTCTCGCGAAGTCCCGTGGGCAGCGGCTCGCCGGCCAACGTCCCCGACTTCGCGTACTCCTTCCACGCCGAGCCGGAAATATAGCCGCGAATGACGCACTCGATCGGAAAGACGGTGGCGCGCCGGCACAGCATCGCGCGGCCAGCCAGCGCCTTCTGAAACGTCGCTAAACTCGGCACCACGCGAACGATGTCCTTCACCCGTGCGGTGATGAGGTGCGTCGGGACAATGTCGGCGACCTGCGCGAACCACCAGGCGCTCAATTGCGTGAGGACCGCGCCCTTGAACGGAATTGCCTCGCGCATCACGACGTCGAACGCGCTCACGCGATCGGTGGCCACGAGCAGGAGCCGCGTCGCATCGACCTCGTACAAATCGCGCACCTTCCCGCGGCCGAGTCGGCGGAGCGGAAGGTCGCTCGAGACCATCGGCGTCATACGCGTGGCTCCTCGGCATCGGGTGCAGCCGCGGGCGCGGCCGCGAGAATCGGTTTGACCACGTCGCGCAGGAATTCATCCACCTGCCGGGGCGCGCGGCCCACATAGCGCGCCGGATTGCCGGCCTCCCGCAAATCGTTAGGCGAAAGACCGGCATCGGCGTCGGCGCCGAGCCGCTCGAACAGATCGTTGTGCGCGGCGCCGTCCTTGAGCGCCTGCGCCGCGGCCAAACTGTGCTGGCGGATGCGCTCGTGCGCCGCTTGGCGATCGCCGCCGGCGCGGACGCTCTGCACAATGAGCGCTTCGGTCGCCATGAAGGGCAGCTCGTCGGCCACGCGCCGCCGAATACGCGCCGGATGCACCTCGAGTCCGCCGGCGATGTTCGCCATGAGCAACAGGATCGCATCCACGGCGAGGAAGGATTCCGGAATGACTAACCGGCGGTTGGCGCTGTCGTCCAGTGTGCGCTCGAAAAACTGCGCGCTGTGGGTGAGGTTCGCGTTCTCCTCGAGCGACACGACGAACCGCGACAACGACGAGATGCGCTCGGCGCGCATCGGGTTGCGCTTGTAGGCCATGGCCGACGAGCCCACCTGCTCGGTCTCGAACGGTTCCTCGATTTCGCCGAATGACTGGAGCACGCGTACGTCGCCCGCAAACTTGGCGGCGCTCGCCGCGATCCCGGCGACGACGCTCAACACCTGCGCGTCGAGCTTGCGGCTATACGTTTGGCCGGTGACCGGCAGGACGTGGTCAAAGCCTAACCGACGGACCACGAGCCGCTCGAGTTGCCGGACCTTGTCGTGGTCGCCATCGAACAGGTCGAGAAAGCTGGCCTGCGTTCCGGTGGTGCCTTTCACGCCGCGGAGCGGGAGCGACGCGACACGATGATCGAGATCGGCCAGGTCGAGTACGAGATCCTGCATCCAGAGCGCTGCGCGCTTGCCCACCGTGGTGAGCTGCGCCGGCTGCAGGTGCGTGTACGCGAGCGTGGGCTCATCGCGCCATTGTTCCGCGAATGCCGAGAGCGCGCGCAAGACGGCGATGATCTCGACGCGCAACAACTCGAGACCGCGGCGCATGAGCATCAGATCGGCGTTGTCGGTGACGAACGCGCTCGTGGCGCCCAGGTGGATGAAGGCCCGCGCTTTGGGCGCGACGGCGCCGAACGTGTGGACGTGCGCCATGACGTCGTGGCGGAAGCGGCGCTCGAAGGCGGCCGCCGCATCGAAGTCGATGTCATCGAGGTGCGCGCGCATCTGCGCGAGGCCTTCGTTGGTCACGGCGGTCACGCCTAACTCGTGCTGCGCCTCGGCCAGGGCGAGCCAGAGCCGGCGCCAGAGCGCGTGCCGCTCCTGCGGCGACCACAGCGCGAGCATCGCCCGCGACGCGTAGCGTTGGGCGAGTGGAGACGTGTAGCGCGTCGCGTCGCTCATCGAACCATGAAGTCGGTGGTGTAGATCTGACCCCCGCGCTCGAAGTACATGTGGATCACGCTGCGACCGGCGAGTGCGTTCAGCGCCTTCTGAACATCCTGCGCGTTTTCGATCGGCACCTGGTTCACCTGCACGATCACGTCTCCTTTCGCGATACCCAAGTCGTCGGACACGCGCGAGCTCACCGCGTAAATGAGCGCGCCGTGCGGACTGCGAATGCCGCGCTCGGCGCGAATGGCCGGCGTGACGGTGACCAACTCGAGCTCCTTGAGCACCTGCACCTTGGGCGCGCTCTCATCGGGGAGCGCCGCCACGGTGACGGTGACCGGGACTTGCCGGTCGCCGCGCTTCACGACCAGCTGCACGTGCTCGCCGACGCGCAGGTCGAGCTTCTCCGCTTCCCAATCGAATGGATTGCGGAGCGGGCGGTTCCCGGCGCGGACCAGCGTGTCACCCGTCTTGAGTCCGGCGACGTCGGCCGGCGACCCGGGCACCACCGCACGCACGTTGACGCCGAACCGGAGCGCCTCGAGCGGGCTGTTGGTCTGCGGCAGCTCGAGCTTGATGCCTAACCATGGCTGGCGCACCACGCCGTGCAGCAAGAGGTCTTCCATCACGCGCTTGACGCGGTTGATGGGAATCGCGAAGCCCAGGCCCACCGAGCCGCCCGAGGGCGAATAGATGGAGCTGTTCATGCCGATCACTTCGCCCACCGCGTCGACCAACGGGCCGCCCGAGTTGCCGTGGTTGATCGCGGCGTCGGTCTGGATCATGTCGACGTAGGTCGCGCTGCCTTCGTTAGGCGCGACCAGGTTGCGCCCCGTGCCGCTGATCACGCCCGTGGTGACGCTGGGCTCGGAGTTCCCGAGCAGGAATCCGTACGGGTTGCCGATGGCGATGGCCCATTCCCCGATCAACAAACTGTCCGAGTTGCCGAGCTCCGCGACCGGCAGATTCTTGGCGTCGATCCTGAGCACGGCGATGTCGTTCGTTTCGTCCTTGCCGACGAGTCGCGCGCGATACGAGGTGCCGTCGCGCAGCGCCACCGAAATCGTTTTGGCATCGTTGACCACGTGCGCGTTGGTCACGATCACGCCGTCACCGCGGACGATGAAGCCGGAGCCGAGTCCCTGCAGGACGCGCTGTCCCGAGCCGGGGCCGCCGAAAAATGCATCGAACGGATCGACCGGCGCGTTCTGCACGACTTCCGTCTGCACGGTGACGACGGCCGGCGACACCTTGGCCACGGCTTCGGTCAGGATCGTGCGGCGGCGCGGATCGATCGAGTCCGAACGAATGGCGGCGTTCGCGCTCTCGACCTGCAGCGGGGGCAGGGCAGCCGGCGGAGCAGCTGTCGCAGCCGACGTGTCCCGCGACTGATCGCCCTGGCACGCGGCGAGCATCGCCAGCGCGCCCAGCATCGCGGCGCGCCTCATGCGTCGCTCCGCGCCACGCCTAACCGGGATCCCCAATCGCGCAAGAAGCCGGTGAGGCCCAGGTCGGTGAGCGGGTGCACGAGCATGGCGCGGAGCACGGCGGGCGGGACCGCCACCGCATCAGCGCCTAACTTGACGGCGTCGACGAGACGCCGCGGACTTCGCACCGACGAGGCGAGGATCTCGCACTCGGGCGCGAAGCGGTCGAACATGGCGCGGATGTCCGCCACGAGCGCGCCGCCGTCGCCGCCGGCGTCATCGAGCCGGCCGATGAACGGGCTCACGTAAGCCGCGCCGGCTTTCGCCGCCAGGAGCGCCTGCGCAGGCGTGAACACGAGCGTCACGTTGACCACGGCGCCGTCGGGCACGAGCCGCTTGAGCGCGACGATGCCGTCCTCGATCATCGGGATTTCGACCACGACGTTGTCGCCGATGCGCGCCAGGTCGCGCGCCTCACGGTAGATGCCGTCGGCATCCGACGAGATCACTTGCACGGTGACCGGGCCCGGCACGGCGCGCGCGATCGCGGTCACGTGCTCGGTCGGATCGTCGCCCGCCAGCTCGCGGGCGATCAACGTGGGATTGGTCGTCACTCCATCGATGAGTCCCGTGGACAGCGCCCACTGGATGTCATCGAGGTTGGCGGTATCGAGAAACAGTCTCATGACGTGGTCGAATAGAGGTCGCGCGGATAGATGACCGCGTCGAGGAAGAGCGCGTGCGGCGGCGCCGGCGCCGAGGTGCTGCTGTTGTCGTCGACGCCTAACAGAACGGCGATGGCGTCCGCCTCGCGGCGCCCGCTCGCGGCGTCGGCCATCGTGCCGACGAGAAATCGCACCATGTGATGGAGAAACCGGTTCGCCTCGATCTCGAACACGAAGCCGCCAATCCGCTCGCGCCACTCGGCGCGCGCGACGGTGCAGCGATGGCGGTCGCGCTCGGGCGCCGTGCCTTTCACGGCGAAGGCGCGAAAGCAGTGCTCGCCGCACAACACCGCGGCACTCATGGCGAGAATGCGCGGATCGAGCGCGCGGTCGAGCGCCCACTCGACGCGGCGCCTGAACGGCGAACGCGCGGCGTCGTCCGTGCCGATGTAATAGCTATAGCGTCGCGATATGGCATCGAAGCGTGCGTGAAAGGCCGGCGCCATCTCGTGCGCCGCGGCCACCCACACGTCCCGCGGCAGCACGCCGTTCAGCGCACGTCTGAGCGCCGCCGGGGTCCACCGCTCCGGAACTCGGACTCCGACCGCCTGGCCGCGTGCGTGCACACCCGCATCGGTTCGGCCGGCGCCAAGCGCGGCCACGGGTCGCGCGCAAATGTGGCCCAACGCGTCCTCGAGCTCCCCCTGCACGGTGCGCTCCCGCGGCTGTCGCTGCCATCCGGCGAACCCGGCGCCATCGTAGTGCAGCACCAGTTGCACGGTGCGCTCCGGCATGTGTCGGAAACTATCCGCGCGCCCTCTGGTGTCAAGCGAGATCGCGTGAGCGAAACGATTGACAGCTCGATACCTACGCCTCTAGTTTGACGAACCCGCTCAGCTCTCTCGTCGTTCTCACGGCGGCTCACCAACACACATGCCTCCTCGCACACTCGCGTCCCTGGCGCACGCTCTCGGTGCCGCCTCGGATTTGGACGCTGCCTTCGTGGCGTTGGGCGAGGCGTTGGCCGAAGTCGACCGCTCGACGCACATCGTCTTGCTCTCGTTCGACGTGCGCCGGCAGCTCTTCACCGACAAGCGCACGCCGGAGAACGGACGCGTGTCACGCGCGCGAGTCGACACCACGTTCGACCATTTGCCGGCGCGACTGCGCACGGTGATCAGCGCCGGCGGACAATTCGCCGATGCAGGCGACGAGTCGGACGAGTTCGGGCGCTTCTTCGGACTCGAGAACGCGCTCAACGAAGAAGGTCTGCTCGCGCTGCGCGGCATTCTGGTGGACGGGCACTTGAATTCGGTGGTGACACTGTACGAGCCGCGCCGCTTCTTCGGCACGCGCGTGATGGAGCGGTTCGCGCCGTACGTCGCGCTCTTCGAGCTGGCCTATGCGCGATTCGCCGAGCAGGAGGCGCGCAACGAAGCCGTGCGCACGCTCGAGGATGTCACGCAGCGCGTGCACGGCGAATACGTGAAGCACCTCGCGCATCTGGAGCGCGAGCTCGCGGTGGCACGGAACACGCCGACGAGCGCGAGTGTCGTCGAGCCGGCACGACTGCTCGCATTGGAAGCCGAAGCCGCGCGGGCCCGTGAGGACGCCCGTCGCGCGACGCGTCGCGCGGAAGCGGTGGAAGGGCAGGTCGCCGCGGCCGTTGGGCAGCTGGAGCAGGCACACGTGGAGCTGCACCGGCGGAGCGAGACGCTGCGCCAGAAAACGCGCACGCTCTATCTCATCGATCGCGTGTTGTCGCTCGACGCGTCGACCGCCGATCCGCGCCAGTTGGCCGACGGATTGCTCGCGCTCGTGGGCGACGACATGCAGGCCCAACGCTGTTCCCTCGTGCTGCGCGTGCCCGATGCGCAGGAGCTCTACATCGCGGCGGCCAAGGGTCTCTCACCCGATGTCATGGAGGGCAAGCGCATCAAGATGGGATTCGGCGTCTCGGGCAAGGTGGCGGCGAGCCGGCAGCCCGTGTTGGTCACCGACGTCGCGCAGGCGCGCGCGCACCCGCTCATCGGCGACGAGTACTTCACCACGGGGTCGTTCATCAGCTTTCCGTTAGTCTATCACGACGACCTCGTGGGCGTGGTGAATCTCACCAACCGCGTGCAGCGCGGCGTGTTCATGGAAGAGGACGTGGAGCGCGTGCGCTTGCTGGCGCTGGTGATCTCGCTCATCGCGTCGCACGCCGGCCTGCGCGAGCGGCTATTCGAGACGATCGGTGTCCACTGACGCCCTCGCGCACGCGCTGCGGCAGCTCGCGGACCACCATGCGCTCACAGAGGACGAGACCGCCGCCGCGTTCGATGTGATCATGCGCGGCGATGCGCGGCCGTCGCAGGTGGGCGCTCTTCTCATGGCGCTGCGTGTCAAAGGCGAGACGCCGGCGGAGATCGCGGGTGCGGCGCGCGCCCTTCGCGCGGTGATGGTTCAGCTGCCCACCGATGATCCTGACGCGCTCGTCGACACGTGCGGCACGGGCGGCGGCAAAGTCACGACGTTCAACATCTCGACGGCCGCGGCGCTGGTGGCCGCGGGCGCCGGCGTGCGCATCGCCAAGCACGGCAACCGCTCCTTCACCACGCGGTCCGGCAGCGCGGACGTGCTCGAAGCGTTAGGCGTGGACATCCAGCAGTCGGTCGACACGATGCGGCGCACGCTGGACACGGCCGGGATCGTGTTCATGTTCGCGCCGCGCATGCACCCGGCGATGAAGCACGTGGGCCAGGTGCGCAGCGAGCTCGCGATCGGCACGCTCATGAACATGGTTGGACCGCTGGCGAACCCGGCGTCCGCCGGCCGGCAGGTGGTGGGCGTGTCCGAGCCCGGGCGCGTGTCGCTACTGGCCGGCGCGCTGGCTGCGTTAGGCAGCCGCCATGCGCTGGTGGCCTACGGCGAGCCGGGCATGGATGAGATCTCGCCGCTCGGATGCACGGAGATTCGCGAGGTGCGCGACGGCCGTCTCGTGTCCGCATGGAAGCTCGACCCCGACGCGCACGGCGCTCCCGTGTCGGCGGGCGGTGCGGCGGAGTTGGCGGGCGCGTCGCCCGAAGACAACGCGCGCACGATCGTCGACATCGTGCGCGGCCGTCGGCAGGGCGTGACGCGCACCGCGGTGCAGCTCAACGCGGCGGCGGCGATCTACGTGTCGGGCCGCGTGGCGCATTTCACCGACGCGGTGCAATCCGCCGATGCCGCACTGCGCGACGGCGTCGGCTTCGCGGCGCTCGAACGGCTGCGGGCCGCCAGCCGCCGCGCCTAACGATCAGTAGCGGCGCAACACGCCGACTACGACCCCCTGAATCGTCACGTCATTCTCGTGCACGTACATCGGCGACATCGTCTCGTTGGCCGGCTGCAGCCGAATACGGCCATCGCGCTCGCGATAAAACTTCTTGACGGTCGCCGCCGTGTTGTCGATGAGCGCGATGACCGTATCCCCGTTGTCCACCGAGCGCCGCTCGTTGATCACGACGAAGTCGCCATCGCGAATCTGCTCGTCGATCATGGAGTTTCCGCGCACCCGCAACACGAAGTGGTTTCCGGCGCGCCCAACGAACGATTCGGGAACGCTCACCGTTTCGTTCACCTCCAGCGCCTCGATGGGCAAACCTGCCGCGACGCTTCCCAAGAGCGGCAACTCGACCGCTCGCGGATAAGCATCGGATGGCAGAATCTCGATCGCGCGGCTTTCGTTGTACGCGCGCTTGATGTAGCCCTTGCGTTCGAGGTTCGTGAGGTGCTCGTGGACCGTAGCCAGCGAGTTATAGTTGAACTGACGCGCGATTTCCTCGAAGCTCGGCGCGTACCCGTTCTGTTCCGCGTACGTGCCGAGATAGGTGAGGATCTCGCGTTGCCGCTTGGTGAGCGCCATGCTGTCCCCGCGTGAGAGACCAGTTGATGGAGGCACGGGTGCGGTCGCCTTCGACCCGACCCGACACTGCCTACCATTCCCGAACGGACTCCGAATTGCACAATAGCCGAACAACGACCGAAGTGCAAGCCCACTCATCTATTACATGGGTCCCGCCTACCGGTGTGTTGGGCGGGATCGTGGCCGAGGCCTACGAGCGTGTCGACCGGCTGCGTTCGGATCGCGGTCTGATCGCCGCGCTCGAGCGTGACGCAGCGAATGCGCAGCTCCCGCCGGCATTCCGAGCGGCACTTCGGCAGCCAATGGTCTCGGTGATCGCCGAGGTGAAGCGTCGGTCGCCATCCAAGGGTTCGATCAACCCGTCGCTCTCGGCCGCGGCCCAAGCGGCGGCCTACGCGAGCGGCGGCGCGGCCGCGGTGTCCGTGCTAACGGAACCGGTGCACTTTGGTGGATCGTTGGACGACCTCCGCCAAGCGCGTGCGACCGTCGCGGTGCCGCTTCTGCGCAAGGATTTTCACGTCGACGAGCTCCAGTTGCTGGAGGCGCGCGCCGCGGGCGCATCGGCGGCGCTGCTCATCGCGCGCGCGCTGCCGCCGGACACGCTGCGCCGGTTGGTCGCGAGTGCGTTGTCGATGGACTTGGAGCCGTTGGTCGAGGTGCGGAGCACGATCGAGCTCGAGCGTGCAGTGGCCGCGGGTGCACGCGTGATCGGTGTCAATAATCGCGATCTCGAAACGTTGGACATCGACCCCGAGGTGGGCGACACGATCGTACGCATCATTCCCGCCGAGTGCATTGCGATTGCCGAGAGCGGACTGCGCGGCGTGGCGGACGTCGAACGCGCCGCCAGCGCGGGAGCAGACGCCGTGCTCGTCGGGTCGAGCGTCTCGGCGTCGGCCGATCCCACGGCGGCGGTGAAAGGACTAACGGGCGTGCCGCGGAGCGGACGTGGCCGTTGACATCAAGTTCTGCGGCCTCACCCGTCCCACGGACGCCGCACAGGTGGGATCGCACGGCGCCGCCTACGCGGGCGTGGTGATGGCAAGCGGCCCGAGACGACTCGATCCCGCGCGTGCGGCATTGGTGCTCGACGCACTGTCGCCGGATGTCAAACGCGCCGTGGTGTTCGGCCCGCAGCCCGCGGAGGAAATCGCCGACCTGGCGCGCCGGCTGCGGTTGGACGTCGCGCAATTGCACGGCGACGCATCGGCGGCGGCCGTGCGCAACGTGCGCGCCGCGCTCCAATCGCCGACCGCTGTCTGGGCCGTGGTACGCGTTGCCGACGGAGCCCAGGCGGCGGTGCATATCGCCGAGCTCGACGGTGTGGCCGACGGCATCCTCCTGGACGCGGCGGTCGCCGGGAGCTTGGGTGGCTCCGGTACCGCGTTCGACTGGAGCTCGTTCCGGGATGACGTGCGTCCGCGGCGGAGCACCTTCATCGTGGCCGGCGGGCTAACGCCCGACAACGTGGCCCAAGCCATTCGCACATTCCAGCCCGATGTCGTCGACGTCTCGTCGGGGATCGAGCGGGCGCGCGGCGTCAAAGACCCGGAGCGGATGCGCCAATTCGCGCAGGCCGTGCTTCACGAGAACCAACGCGTATGACAATCGTCGAGAGACAGGACCGCTTCGGTGCGTTCGGCGGTCGCTACGTGCCCGAGACTCTGGTGCCGGCACTCGATCAATTGGCAGAAGAGTATGACCGGGCCATGGCGGACGACGCGTTCCGAGCGGAGCTGGACAGTTTGCTCCGCACCTACGTCGGTCGTCCATCCTCGTTGAGCGATGCGCCGCGCTTTTCCGAGGTGGTCGGAGCGCCCGTGTACCTGAAACGGGAAGACCTCAATCACACGGGCGCGCACAAGATCAACAACACCGTCGGACAGGCGTTGCTCGCCCGGCGGATGGGCAAGCGACGGATCATTGCCGAGACCGGTGCCGGTCAGCACGGCGTGGCCACGGCCACGGTGTGCGCGCGGTTCGGTCTCGAGTGCGTGGTGTACATGGGCGAGGAAGACATGCGGCGACAGGCGCTCAACGTCTTCCGGATGCGGCTCATGGGCGCGGACGTGCGTCCGGTGACGTCGGGAACAAAGACGTTGAAGGATGCCACGAGCGAAGCGATTCGCGACTGGGTAACGAACGTGACTGATAGCCACTACATCATCGGCTCGGTCGTTGGGCCGGCACCATATCCGCGCATCGTGCGCGATCTGCAGTCGATCATCGGCATCGAAGCGCGCGCGCAGATGTTGGAGCGCGCGGGCCGATTGCCGGCGACGGTGGTGGCGTGCGTCGGTGGCGGCTCCAACGCCATGGGCATCTTTCACGCATTCGTGGGCGATCGCGACGTCGAGTGGGTGGGCGTCGAGGCGGCCGGTGACGGGCTCGACACCGAGCGACACTCCGCGTCGCTCTCGAGAGGGCGGCCCGGCGTGCTCCACGGATCACTCAGCTACCTGCTGCAGGACGAACATGGCCAGGTGCATCCGGCCCACTCGATATCGGCGGGTCTCGACTATCCCGGCGTTGGCCCCGAGCACTCGTACCTCAAGCAATCGGGCCGTGCGCGCTACGTGTCGGTCACCGACACGCAAGCGTTGGACGGTTTCCAGATGTTGAGCCGCCTCGAGGGCATCATTCCCGCGCTCGAGACGGCGCACGCCGTCTCGTGGGTCGCGTCCCAGCGCGGGCAGTGGGCATCCGACGCGCCGGTGCTCATTTGCGTGAGCGGTCGCGGCGACAAAGACGTGATGCAAGTGAGCGAGATCTTGACGTCCGACGCGAGCGCGTGACAGCCACCACGGCCACCGCCGCGGCAGCCTCGCTGACCGCCGAGCAAGCGCTCCCCGAGCCGCCATTCTCACCGCAGCTCGTGGAAGAGTTCGTGCGCCATTTCGTGCGCGCGGTCAAGACGCACCAGCTCTATCTGCCTAACAATCCGATCTATCAACGGTCGATCGACGGATTGCGCACGTCCTTCACGCCGATGTGGGAAGTCACCACCGAGCTGGTGCTCCAGATCTCGGAGTCCGAGTTCCGCTGGATGGGGCGCAGCGTGCACCACGAGGGCTCGCGGTCGGAGAGTCTGCCGTGGGTGTTCTACAAGGATGGCCTGCGCGAGCTCACGATCATGCAGGGCTTCGAGCAGGACGAGGTCGCGACGCTGCTCGACATCATGCAGCGCGTGCGCAAAGCGTCGCCCGACGAGGACGATCTGCTGACGCTGCTCTGGGAGCAGGAGTTCGCGTACCTGCGCTACCGGTTCATCGACATTGGCGAAGGGTTAGGCGGCGACATCATGGACGCCGCGGAAGCGGCGGCCGCGGCGGCGAACGACCCCGATCATCCGGCGCCCGTGATTTCGGTGTCCGACATTCGTGACGATGTCGCGGAGACGGAGCGCAAAGGCATCGTCAAGCTCGAGGAGCTGGACGGATCGCTCTACTTCCTCGACGAGCACGAGATCGACTATCTGCGCGAGGCCGTGCAGAAAGAGCAGACGCTCAACCTGCGCCGGAACGTCCTCACCATTCTGTTCGACATTGCGGAGACGCAGCCGGCGCCCGAAGCGCGCGACGAGGTCTGCACGATCCTCGAACAGATCATGCCGCACTTGCTCACGGCGGGCGACTATGGCGCGGTCGCGCTGCTCCTGCGCGAAGCGGCCGTAGTGCTCACGCGGGCCATCGATCTCTCGCCGGCGCATCGCCAGCGGTTCGCGGCCCTCCCGGGTCTCATCAGCAATCCGGCGGTATTGCAGCAGCTGCTCACGGCGCTGAACGACGCGACCACCGTGCCGCCGCAGGAAGATCTGGACGCGCTGTTCGAGCAGCTGCAGGGCGAGACGTTAGGCACGATTCTCTCGGGCCTCAAGCAGACGCAGCGCGCCGAACTGCGCACGATGCTCGAGCGCACGGCGGCGCGGCTCGCGTCGTCGAACACCGCGGAGCTGCTCAAGCTGATCGCGGCCGACGACGAGCAGGTGGCGGTCGAGGCGATGCGGCGCGCGGCGGACCTCAAGACGCCGGCGGCGGTGGGGCACTTGCTCAAGTGCCTCTCGCACGCCGCCGTGCCGCGTCGGTTAGGCGCGGTCCAGGCGCTGTCGGAGATCGGATCGCCGGGCGCGTTGCGGGCGCTCGAGTCGTCGCTCGACGACGCGGACCGCGACGTGCGCCTCACCGCGGTCCGCACGCTGAGCACCCGCGGCCACCGTGCGGCACTCGCCAAGGTGGAAGCGGTGGTCAAGGGTGCGTCGCTCAAGGACGCGGACCTCACGGAGAAGATGGCCTACTTCGAGGCGTACGGACTGCTGGCCGGCGATGCCGGCATCGCGCAGCTCGATGGGCTGCTCAACGGACGCAGTGCGCTGCTGCGGTTGCGCGTGGATCCCGAGCTCCGCGCCTGCGCGGCGATGGCGTTAGGCCGGATCGGAACGGACAAGGCCTTCGAGGTGCTGCGGAAGGCGGCGGACGACAAGGATGTCCGCGTGCGCAGCGCCATCAACAAGGCCCTGCGTGGGGGCACGCAGTGACATCCGCCCAACCCATCCACGCCGCGACGGGGACGTACGGTCCGCCCGCGCCGCCGCCGGAAATCGGCGAGCGCGGGAGCGACGGGTTCATCCGGAAAGTCGGGCGCGAGCTGCTCATGGCGGTGTACGGTGCGTTGCGCACCGTGAAGATGTATCCGCCCGACAATCCGGTGGTGCAGAAGTCGCTCGACGACCTGGTGCGCCTCACGAACGACCTCTTTCGCCGCGAGCAGGAAGTCGACATCCGCTGCACGGGCGAATTCATCTTCATCAACGGCACGCGCCTCAGACTCGACCTCGACAATTACGCCACGTTCAGCCGCATCATCTCGGCGTTCCGCGAGGCGGGGGCAGGACTCTGCCGCGTGCGCGGCGACACGACGCCCCGCGACTGGGTGGTGTTCCTGACGGTGCTCCAGGCGCCGGAGCAGGGCGATCCGGACGCGCGGCTCCAAGCGTTAGGCGACAAGCTCACCGGCGCCAACGTGTCGGTGTTCGAGCTCGGCCCCTTCTCGGCGGCCGACGCGGCCGACGCCGCGAGCCAGATGCAGGCGAAGGAGGCCGCGAAGCGGACGTACGCGCAATCGGTGTCGGTGACCAAGGAGGTCATCAACTCGGTGCGCATGGGCAAGAGCCCGAACATCAAGAAGATCAAGCGGGTGGTGCAGGGCATCGTCGACCAGATTCTGAACGAGGAGACGTCGCTCATCGGCCTCACGACGCTGCGCGACTACGACGAGTATACGTTCACGCACAGCGTCAACGTGTGCATCTTCTCGGTTGCGTTAGGCAGGAAGGTGGGGCTCACCCGGCTCCAGCTGTACGATCTGGGCGTCGGCGCGCTGATGCACGACGTCGGCAAGGCCCGCGTGCCGCTCGAGATCCTCAACAAACCCGGCTCCCTCACCGAGGACGAATGGCGCACGGTGTGCAACCACCCGTGGCTCGGCGTCCTGCAGCTGTTCCAGATGCGCGGCCAGAACGACATTCCGTATCGCGCGATGGTCGTGGCCTTCGAGCACCACAAGAAGACCGACCTCACCGGCTACCCGCGTCACGTCAGGCCGCGGGATCTGAGCATCTACAGCAAAGTGGTGGCGGTGTCGGACGCGTTCGATGCGGCCACGTCGCGGCGCGCCTATCAAACGGTGCCGCTGTCGCCGGCCGACGTGCTGCAGGAGATGCGCATCAATCCGCGTCGCGGTATGGATCAGGTGCTGGTCAAGGCCTTCATGAGCCTGGTCGGCCACTACCCGGTGGGGACCTTGGTGGTGCTCGATACGTTCGAGCTCGCCCTCGTCCACGCGGCCAACCCCTCCCCGGATGCGATCTCGCGGCCTATCGTAAAGATCGTCAGCGATGAGCGCGGCAACGTGCTCTTCCCGGGCGCGCTCGCGGATCTCACCGATCGGGACGCGGCCGGCGTGTACAAGCGCACGATCATCAAGGTGGCAGACCCCGACCGCTATGGCATCCGCGTCAGCGACTACTACATCTGAGCCGATTGCCCACCGATTTGCCGCGCTCGCCGAGCGCCGGCGCAAGGCCCTCGTCGCGTACATCACCGCCGGACATCCCGATCGAGCCCGCTCGCTCGCGCTGATGCGCGCGGTGGCGCGCGCCGGCGCCGACATCATCGAAGTCGGCGTGCCGTTCTCGGATCCGTTGGCCGACGGTCCGGTCATTCAAGCCAGTTCACAGGAAGCGCTCGAGCACGGGATGACGTTCGACGGCGCGCTCGATCTCATCGCCGAGGCGGCGGTCGACGTGCCGGTCGTGGTGTTCACGTATCTGAATCCGTTGCTGGCGGCGGGCGACGGTGCGCTCGATCGCGCCGCGCGGGCCGGCGCGAGCGGACTGTTGCTCACTGATGTGCCGGTTGGCGCGGACCCGCCGCTCGAGGCGCGGATCGCCGCCGGCCCGCTCGCGTTCGTGCGGCTCGCGGCACCCACCACGCCGGCCAAGCGCATGGCCGAGATCGCGCAGCACGGGAGCGGATTCGTCTACCTCATCAGCCGGTTAGGCGTGACGGGGATCCGCGACGACGTGCCCGCCGACCTGCCGGCGACCGTCGAACGGCTCCGGTCGGCGGCGTCGCTCCCGATCTGCGTCGGCTTCGGCATCGCGCGGCCGGAGCAGGCCGTGGCCGTGGCGCGGTTGGCCGACGGCGTGGTGGTCGGCAGCGCGTTAGTCCGGCTCGCTGGACAGAGCGTGGATGCGGCGGCATCGTTCGTGGCGTCGCTCCGCGCCGCCCTCGATACGCATGCGCGCGCCTAACGGAAACCGGGCCGCTTCACACACCCTTCGACTCCCCATGACCGTTCATCCACGGCTGCTTCTGGTGGTCGCCGCCACCGTGTCGATCTGCGCGCCGCGCGCCGCGGCGCAATACGCCACGCCGCGCGGCCAATCCATTGCCGGCATCGCGTGCGATGCGCAGGAAGGGCAGCGCATCCACATCCATCAGCATCTGGCGATTTTCGATCACGGGAAGCCGGTGCAGGTGCCGTATGACGTGGGGCGCCCGAGCGGTGCACCGTGTCTCTACTGGCTGCACACGCACACGCCCGACGGCATCATCCACATCGAAGCGCCGGTGAACCGGTCCTTCACACTCGGCGATTTCTTCGACGTATGGATCCAGCCGCTGAGCCACACGGAGGCGGCGGGGGCGGAGCTCGCGAAGGGCGAGCAGATGCAACTGTGGGTGGATGGCGCGGCCTATTCCGGCGATCCGCGCGCGATCAAGCTCGGCGACCACACCGACATCGTGATCGAAGTCGGGCCGCCGTACCACACGCCGGCCAAGTTCACCGCCTGGAACGGCGCGCAGTAACGCGCGCCTAACGCGAATCGCGGAGCGCGCGCTCCCGCTCGGCGCTCGGACGCACCATCACCGTGCGCTCCTCGCGAATCACCACCGAGCCGGGCCTGGCGCCGCGCGGTTTGCGGACGTGTTTGCGGCGCGTCCAATCGACCGGCACGAGCGACGAACCGCGCGCCTTGCTGTGCCACGCGGCGAGCATCGCGGCGTCGTGCAGGTCGCGCGCGGGCGGCGCATCGGGGGCGGTCCAGCGGAGCACGACGTGCGCGCCGGCGGAGTCGCGCGCGTGCAGCCACACGTCGTTGGGCGCGGCGGCATCGAACGTGAGCGCATCGTTGGACGCGGCGCCGCGGCCCACCCAGATCTCGAGTCCGCCCGACGACCGATACGTCTTGTACGGCACCTTGGGCGCGGGGGGCGGCGCCGGGCGGCCGGCGTCCTTGCCTAACTGAGTTGGGCGGGCGGCCGGGGGTGCGGCGCGCGCCGCCTCAAGCCGCGCCGGCAGCGCGGCCAGCGCCCGTTCCTTGGACCGCGCCTCATCGTAGAGCCTGCCCGCCACATCGGCTGCACTCTCGCCCGGACGCGCGGTCACTCGCCACTCGACGCCGTCCGCGAGCCGCACCGACGCCGGCGCCGGGGCGTCGCCGAGCCCGACGAGCGCGTCCGCTGCCGCACGAATCTGCGGCGCGTCGTGCGCGCGATCGAGCTCGGCCCGCATGCGATCGATCGCGCGCTGCTGTCGCGCATCGACATCGTGCGCGGCAGCCGACTCCGGCTGGGCGACAGAATCGGCATCGATCAGCGACTCCGCTCGCACCGCGTTCGCGCAAAACGGAAACGGCAGGAGCAGCGCGCCGCATCGGGCCGGGCTCGCCGGGCCATCAGAACACATCGCGCGGTAGCGTTCCACCGCCTCGTCTGAATTGGCGATCATCCAGCGGACGATCAACGGGCTCATCCACCGGCCGGCCAGCAGTGCGGGCGCGTCGCCTGCGCCCGCGGCCGCGAGGAGCGCGTCATCGCTCAACTCGGGACGCGGCTCGACGAGCGCTGGAAGCTCGGCGCCCACGGCCGCGAGCTTGGCGCCGCCGGCGTCGCGCAACAGCGCACCCCGGGCGCGCGGCACCGCGCTCACCACGAGCTCGGCGCGTTTTTCTGCAGACCCCTTGAATCGGCCTGGCCGGAAGAGGTCGATGATGAGCCGGCGGTCATCGATGGGTGCGCGAACCGATCCGACGGTCCAGCCGTTCAGGGGGCCGGTCGCGCGGTCGAGGGGATCGGCGTTTACCACGCGAACGTCGGCGTGGTGGAGCTCGAATCGAACGGTGCGGCCGTCTACCATGAGCGACACGGCGCGCGTCTCGCGGTCGAACCGGGCGCCATCCAAGCGCCGGCCGCGCCATCGCGCGTCCAGCTCGCGCGCGAGATGCCGAGCCGTCAGGCTGTCCACGACGCGAGGTTTGACACGCGCGGACGATGCCCGTACGTTCCCGCGCTGTCAACAGATGCGTGACATCGCGTACATCGCGCTCGGATCCAATCTCGGCGATCGGGCCGGATATCTGGCCTTCGCCCTCGCGCGGCTTGCAGCGCTTCCCGGAAGCCGCCTCCTCGACGCATCTTCCGTAGAGGAAACCGCCCCGATGGGAAACATTCCGAACGGGGGCGGTCCGTACCTCAACCAAATGGTCGCGCTCGAAACGACGCTCGCGCCGCACGCGCTGCTCGAAGCTTTGCACGCCATCGAGCACGATGCCAAACGCGAGCGTACGATCCGGTGGGGACCGCGGACACTGGACTTGGATATCGTGATGTTCGACGCGCAGACCGTTTCGGATCCGGAGCTCACCGTCCCGCATCCAGGCTTGGGCCAGCGGGAGTTCTGGGATCGCGAATTGGCCGAGCTCAAAGCGAAGGGCCGATGAGCAGCGAGGGCGGCGCGCCGCCATCGAGCGCGAAGCGTGTCGGCATTCGCGACGTGCGCGCGAGAAAGAACAGCGCTGAAAAACTCATCGTGCTCACGGCCTACGACGCCTTGTTCGCGCGACTCATCGACGAGAGCGGCGTCGACATCGTGTTGGTGGGCGATTCCGCGGGCACCGTGTTGTTAGGGTACGACACGACGATTCCGGTGACGCTGGATCAGATGATCCATCACGCCTCGGCGGCGCGGCGCGGCGTGAAGCGTGCGTTGGTCACCGTCGACATGCCGTTCCTCACCTATCAGGTGAGCGCCGAGCAAGCGGTCACCAACTGCGGACGCGTGATGCAGGAGTCGGGCGCCGACAGCGTGAAACTGGAGGGCGGCAGCGCCGAGGTGGTACGCGCCGTGCGTGCGGTGACCGGCGTGGGCATTCCGGTGATGGGCCACTTGGGCTACACGCCGCAATCCGAGCATGCGTTAGGCAGGAGCCGTGTGCAGGCGCGTGATGATCGCGACGCCTTGGCGTTGGTGGAGCACGCCAAGCGGCTGGAAGACGCGGGCGTGTTCTCGATCGTGCTCGAGTTGATTCCGAGGACCGTGGCGCGCGCGGTGACGCAGGCGGTGTCGGTGCCGACGATCGGCATTGGCGCCGGCGCCGACTGCGACGGTCAGGTACTCGTGCTGCACGACATGTTGGGCCTCAACGACAGGTTTACTCCCAAATTCCTCAAGCGCTACGCGACACTTGCCGACGACGTGCGGTCCGCCGTGCGTCGGTTTGGTGATGATGTGCGCGCCGGCCGCTATCCCGATGACGACCATAGCTTCTAGCATGCGGATCATAGATCGGATTGCTGCCCTGCGCAGCGCGCTCGTCGAGCCGCGGCGCCGGGGACAGGGTATAGCGCTCATTCCCACGATGGGCTACCTGCACGACGGCCATCTGCAGCTAGTCGAGGATGCTCGGCGTCACGCCGCGGTCGTCGTGATGAGCGTGTTCGTGAATCCCATGCAGTTCGGTCCGCACGAGGACTACACGCGGTATCCGCGCGATCTGGAAGGCGACGCGCTCAAGGCCGAGCGCCGCGGCGTCGATCTGCTGTTCGCGCCGCCGGTCGAGGAGATGTACGCCGGCGACCGCACGGTGGTGGTCACGCCGCTCAGTCTCGCCGATCGATGGGAAGGCGCGGCGCGCCCCGGTCACTTCACAGGTGTGCTCACGATCGTGGCCAAGTTGTTCAATATCGTGCAGCCAACGATCGCCGTGTTCGGACAGAAAGACATTCAGCAGGCGACGCTCATTCGGTCGTTGACGCGCGAGTTGGACTTCGCCGTCAAGATCCTGGTCGCGCCGACGGTGCGCGAGGCGGATGGACTGGCGATGTCGAGTCGCAACGCCTATCTCGGACCGGACGAGCGGCGGCGCGCGTTGGTGTTGTGGCGGACGCTGCACGGCATCGCCCAGGCGTTCGACGGCGGGCAGTACGATGCGGTGGAGCTCGAACAGTTAGGCTGGGAGATTCTGGCGACCGAGCCGGAGGTGCAAGTGGACTACCTGGCCATCGTGGACCCGATCCGGCTCGAGCCGGTGGCGGTCGCAGAGCAGGGCACGATCGTCGCGATCGCGGCGCGCGTGGGCACGACCCGACTCATCGACAACGTCATCCTCGGCAGCTCGTGACGTGGAGTGCCGTCGTCGCGGCGCTTGATGACGGCGACACTTTCCGGTCGCGGGTCAGCGTATATCTGCATCCGTTAGCCGGGCGGCCGATCGTCTGGCACGTCGTGCGCGCGCTGGAGTCGGTGACGCCGGCGCCGGGCCTCGTGCGCGTGCTGCATCGCGCGAACACGATGCTCGCGATGCCGGAGACGTCGGTGCCGGTGGTGATCGACGCGGTGCCCGAGGGACAGGAGCTCACGGCGCTGCGGGCGGCCGTGACGGCGCCGGGCGTGTGCGTGCTGGTGGACGGGGCGTCTCCGTTAGTCGCGGCGGCGACGATCGCCCGGTTGCTGCGCGCCGGTGAAGGCGGGATCGCGGGACTGCCCGACGCCAACGCCGATGGCCGGTACATCGCCGTCGGCGGGGAAGGGCCGGCGCTGGCGTCGGCGGAAGATCCGCGGCAACCGGCGGGCGCGGTGCGGATCGCGGCGACGTCGCCCGATGAGCTCATCCGCGTGCTCGACCGTCACACGCTGGCCGACGCCTCGGTTGCCTTACGGAACCGGTTGGTGCGCAAGCACGAGGCGGCGGGCGTGAGCTTCGTGCTGCCCGAGACGACCTGGATCGACGCCGACGTGCGCATCGGCGCCGACAGCGTGATCTATCCCGGCGCGGTGCTCGAAGGGCAAACGGAAATCGGCAGTGAGTGCGTGATCGGCCCGTACACGCGCATCGTGGACGCCTCGATCGGTCGCGGGGCCGAGCTCAAAGGATGGAACTACGTGGCGCGCACCAGCATCCGGAATCACGCGGTCCTCGAGCCCTATGTGCGACGCGGCTTCGATTGAGCTGCCGCCGTGGGCGCAGGTGTCGGCCGCGCGCCGCGAGCACATCGCGCGCGTGACGTCGCTGCTCGTCGCGTGGTCGGTTGCGTTAGGCATGCCGGCACCGGCGTGCGCGGCCTGGCGCGACGCGGGCCTGTGGCACGACGCGCTGCGCGACGCGAGCGAGCCCGACCTGCGCGCCTGGTCGGGCGAGCCGGCGCTCCCGGTGGGCTTGTTGCACGGACCTGCGGCGGCCAATCGTCTCGCGCAGATGGGCGAGACGCGCAGCGAGGTGCTCGACGCGATTCGCTGGCACACCATCGGGTCCGATGCCTGGGGCCGCACCGGGCGTGCCTTGTACATGGCCGACTACCTGGAGCCGGGCCGGAAGTTCTCGCGCGCCGATCGCGCGTACCTGGCGTCGCAGGTACCGCGCGATTTCGACGGGACGTTCCGCCAGGTCGTGCGGCACCGCCTCGAGTGGTCGCTGCGCGAAGGCCACGAGCTCTATCCGACCGCGGTGGCGATGTGGAACGGCGTGCGCTGATCGAGCGCTGGAGCATCCGCGTCGTCGTGTCGCTCGTGCTGCTAGGAGCGATCATCGGCGGCGCGATCGTGGCCACGCGCAAGCCGGCGCCGGCCGTCCGGCCGCGCGTCGTTTCGTTAGGCCCGAGCGATGCGCGCGCCCCCGAGGGCGTGCGCATCCGCGTGGAGGTGCTCAACGCGTCGCACGTGATCGGCCTGGCGCGTCGGGCGACGTTTTTCCTGCGGGATCGCGGGTTCGACGTGGTCGACGCGGGCAACGCCGGCGGCGCGCGGCGCGATACGACACTCGTGCTCGCGCGCTCGGGTCATGCGGATTGGGCGGCGCTGGTGGCGAACGCGATGGGCGGCGCGCCGATGCTCGCGCGCCCCGACACGTTACACGACGTCGACGTGACCGTGCTCGTGGGCGCGTCGTGGCGCGCCCCGGCCGAGCCGTTCTACCCGTAGTTGTCCGCACGCCGCGGCGATGTCGGTGCCGCGGCTCTTCCGGATCGCGACCTCGACGCCCGTGCCGCGCACGACGCGCGCAAACCGCGCGATGTCGCGCGGCGGCGTGGCGCGGAACTCGGTCGCGCCGCCCTCGTGCAACGGAATCAGATTGACGAACGCGCGGCAGCTCTTGGCCAGCCGCGCGAGCTCGAGCGCGTGCGAGGCCGTGTCGTTGACCCCGCCTAACATGACGTACTCGAACGTCACACGGCGGTCGAACGCGCGCGCGGCGCCGAGGACGTCGGCCAGCGGATACTTGACATTGATCGGCATGAGCTGGCGGCGCAGCGCGTCAGACGGCGCGTGGATCGAGAGCGCGAGGCGGAACTGCTCCGGCCGCTTGGCGAGCGCGACGATGCCGGGCAGGACGCCCACCGTGGACACGGTGATGTGGCGGGCGCCAATGCCTAACGCTTCGGGCGCGTTGAGCAGCGTCAGGGCCGCGTCCACGGCGCTCCAGTTCATGAGCGGCTCGCCCATCCCCATGAACACGACGTTGGTGACGCGAACGGGGTCGTCGACCATCCGCATCTCGCGCACCTGCGCCGCGATCTCCCACGCCGCAAGGTTGCGCTGGAATCCCATCCGTCCGGTGGCGCAGAACGCGCACTGGAGCGCGCACCCGGCCTGCGACGAAATGCAGAGCGTGACGCGGTCGTCGTCGGGGATGGCGACGGTCTCGATACCCTGGCCGTCCGCCAAGCGGAACAGGAACTTCTGCGTCCTGTCGGCGGAGCGCTGCCGCTCGACCAGCTCGAGCCGGGGCAGCGCGAAGTGCCCGCCTAACGCAACGCGCAGGGCGGCCGGCAGCTCGGTGATCTCGTCGAAGGAGCGCACGGGCGCCTGCCAGAGCCGCCTGACCACCTGGCGCGCGCGATAGGCGGGCTCGCCGCGCTCGGCGAAGAACGCGTGGAGGACGCGGGAGGCGTCGGAGAGCGAAAGATCGAGAAGGTTCGTTGGGTAAGGCACGAGGGAAAGATAGGAGGCGAAGGAAGCGCTCGCTGGCGCTCGCTTGGGGAGGCGCTTCGCTTGGGGAACGGGGAATCGGCGGCGAGCGCTTCCCTGTCCGCTCGTAGCCGCGGCTGCCCCGCCGGGTTAAATTCAACGAGCGCAAACAGATGCCCCCGGACCGGGCGCTTCCATGAGGTAAATGGCGTGGTTAGTGTTTCAGATTCACCCCCAAGTGACGGAGCACAGGTGCTGCTTTCCGAGCTGCTGTCGGCGGAACGGGTCAAAGTGCCGCTGGCCAGCCGCACGAAAAGCGATGTGCTGCGCGAGCTCGTCGCGCTCGTGGCGCCGTCGGCGGGAAGGCGGGGCGAGGCCGTCGACCCGGAGTCGATTCTCGAGTCGGTGCGCGAGCGCGAGCTGGTGCTGAGCACCGGCATCGGTGATGGCGTCGCCATTCCCCATGGAAAAACGCCGCACGTCGATCAGCTGGTGCTGGCAGCGGGTGTCGCGCACGAGCCGGTCGACTTCGATGCGCTGGATGGGAAGCCGGTGCAACTGTTCTTTTTGTTGGTGGGCCCCGAGAGCGCGGCCGGCGCGCACGTGAAGGCCCTGAGCCGGATCTCGCGGCTGCTGCGCCGCGAGTCGTTGCGCGCGAGCTTGGTGGCAGCGCAGTCGGCGCCCGATTTTCTCCGCCTGATTCGAGACCTGGAGGTGGCGTGAACGCGCCGCCCGAGGTGCCGCCCGCGAGGGCGGCGCTCAGTGGCGCGCCGCGTCGCGTCACGTCCATGCACCGACGAAACGCCCCAACCGAATGACCACGACCAACAGCACCGAGGCCACCACGCTGCGGAGCCGGCGCTGCGGCACGCTCCGCGCCGCCGACGTCGGCGCGAGCGTCCAGTTAGGCGGGTGGGTCCACGGCAAGCGCAACCTGGGGGGCCTCGTGTTCCTCGACCTGCGCGACCGTGACGGCATTGTGCAGGTGTCGGTGGACCCGGCGCTCGTCGGCGACGCGGTCCGCGACACGGCAGCCGCGGTGGGCAAGGAAAGCGTCGTGCTCGTCGAAGGCGACGTCGTGAGGCGGCCGCCGGCGGGCGAGAATCGCGACATGGCGACCGGCGAGATCGAGGTGAAAGCCCGCTCGGTGCGCGTCGTCGGACCGGCTGTGACGCCGGCGATTCCCGTGGCGCGCGCCAAGGGTGAAGCGCTGCCGTCGGAGGAGCAGCGGCTCCGCTATCGCTATCTCGATCTGCGGCGCCCCGAGCTGCAGCACAATCTGATCCTCCGACACCGGCTGATGCAGGCGACGCGTCGGTTTCTCTCCGGCGAAGGATTCCTGGAGATCGAAACGCCGATCCTCACCAAGCCGACGCCCGAGGGCGCGCGGGACTACGTGGTGCCCAGCCGGCTGCACCGCGGCGAGTTCTATGCGCTGCCCCAATCGCCGCAGCTCTACAAGCAGTTGCTCATGGTGTCGGGCTTCGACCGCTACTTCCAGATCGCGCGGTGCTTCCGGGACGAGGATCTGCGCGCGGACCGGCAGCCCGAGTTCACGCAGATCGACATCGAGGCGTCGTTCGTCCAGGCGGCCGACATCATCCGCCTAACGGAGGCGCTGTTCGTCGAGTTGTGGCGCGAGGGCGGCCACGCGATCACGGCGCCGTTCCGCCAGATGCGGTACGCGGAGGCCATGGAGCGCTACGGCATCGACCGGCCGGACCTCCGCTACGGTCTCGAATTGTTCGACGCCAGCGACCTCTTCGGCGCCACCGAGCTCGGCATTGCGCGCTCGGCGATCGCGGCGGGCGGGCGCGTCCGGGGCATGCGCGTGCCTAACGGAGCGTCGCTGTCGCGGAAGCAGGTGGACGACCTCGAGGCGGTGGCCAAGAGCGCCGGCGCGGGCGGCCTGCTGCGGCTCAAACGCGAGAACGGCGAGGTGACGGGTCCGCCCGCCAAATTCCTGGACGCGGGCGCGCGCGAGCGCTTGGCGCTCGCCGATGGCGACCTGGCCGTGTTCGCGGCCGGCCCCGATCGCGTCACCAATCCGGCGCTCGATCGCGTGCGGCAAGAGGCGGCGCGCGTGATGGGCATCATTCCAGCGGACGCGCTCGAGTTCCTGTGGGTGACGGATTTCCCGATGTTCGAGCGCGACCACGAGACCGGAGCGTTAGGCGCAACGCACCACCCGTTCACGGCCCCGCACCCGGACGACGCCGGCTTGCTGGCGTCCGATCCGCCGCGCGCCCGCGCGCAGGCCTACGACATCGTGCTCAACGGCATGGAGATGGGCGGCGGCAGCATCCGCATCCACGACCCCGAGATGCAGCGGCGCGTGTTCGCGCTCATCGGGATCGATGACGAGACGGCGCAACGACGCTTCGGCTTCCTGCTCGAAGGGCTGCGCTCCGGTGCGCCGCCGCACGGCGGCATCGCCATGGGGGTCGACCGCATCGCGATGTTGCTCGCCGGCACCCCGTCCCTGCGCGACGTGATTGCGTTCCCCAAGACGACCACGGCCAGCGCGCTCTTCGAGGGTGCGCCGAGCAAGGTGCCGGACGCGGATTTGCGCGCGCTGCACGTGCGCATCGCCGACACCAACGGCAAGGAGTGAGGGCGTGAGCGACGAGACCGTCACCCACCGGTTGAGCACCGACGGCGCGGACCTGCTCACACTGGCCGGCGTCAACGACGCGAACCTGATCCAGCTGTCGCGCATGACCGGCACCAAGGTGTCGCTGCGCGGCGACGCGCTCACGCTGAGCGGCACGGCGGCATCGGTCGAGCGGGCAACGGCGGTTGCCCAACGCATGCTCGACGCGGCGCGCCAGCTCCTTCCGTTGGGCCCCGACGACATCGTGCGGTTAGGCGAAGACGGCGGCACGGACGGGAACGGCAACGGCACGGGGCCGAGCGACGAGACGCGCATCGTGCTGCCCGGCGTCCGCCGCATCATCCAGCCCAAGACACCGGGCCAGGCCGCGTACCTCAATCTCATTACCGAGAACGACATCGTCGTTGGTATCGGCCCCGCCGGCACCGGCAAGACGTATCTGGCCGTCGCGATGGCCGTGGAAGCGCTGGCCCGCAAGCGCGTCCGCCGCATCGTGCTCGCGCGGCCGGCGGTCGAAGCCGGCGAGAGCCTGGGCTTCCTGCCCGGCGACTTGCAGGCCAAGGTCGATCCGTACCTGCGCCCGCTTTACGACGCGCTCGACGACATGATGCCGCCGGAGCGCATCATGAAGGCGCTCGAGACGCGCGTCATCGAGATCGCGCCGTTGGCGTACATGCGCGGCCGCACGCTGGCCGACGCGTTCGTGATTCTCGACGAATCGCAGAACGCCACCAGCGCGCAGATGAAGATGTTCCTCACACGGTTAGGCGTGAACTCGAAGGCCGTGATCACGGGCGACAAGACGCAGATCGACCTGCCGTCGCGCGAGCAGTCGGGACTCATCGAGATCGAGCGCATCCTCAAGGGGATCGACGGCATCGGCTTCCACTACCTGACCGACGCTGATGTGATCCGGCACCGCTTGGTGCGCGACATCATCCGTGCCTACGCGCGCGACGCGGGCACCGACTAACGGTGGCCATTCGCCTGCCGATCGAGCGCAACGCCGGAGGCGCCGGCGGCCCGCCGTTCTCGACGCGGGCGCGTCTCGGATATCACGGCCTGCGCATCGCGCTGCTGGTGTTCCTGGCGGTCGTCACGTACCTGCTCTTTCCGAACGCGCCCGCCGTCGACTCGCCCATCTTCGAAGTGGGGTCGGTGGCCACCGAGAACGTGATCGCGCCGTTCGCGTTCGTGGTGCCCAAATCGCCCACGGCACTGGCGGAGGAGCGGAACGAGCTCGCGCAGTCGGTGAAGCCCATCCTCGAGTATCGGCAGGCGGCGCTCGACTCGGCGCAGGGACAGTTGCGCGCGTTCATGGACACGCTGACGCACACCGTCGATCGCGGCGCCGCCGCGCACGCGGCGGCGGCTGCCCAACGGACTGCGCTCATCGCCGCGGCCGGACTCGAGGGCGTGACGCTCACCGCCGCCGAAGCGGACTATCTGGCGTCGAGCGCGCGACGCCGCGCGATGCTCGATGCCGTACGCCGCGCATACGCGCGCTGGCTGTCGGTGGGCATCGCGTCGGGCAACACGGTGGATGACCTGCGCGGCGACGTGATCGTGCGGCGCGAGGGCCAGGAACGAAGCGTGATGGTGGACAGCCTGCTCTCGTTCGCATCGCTCCTCTCGCGATCGCGGGCCTTCGAGCCCGATGCGAATTCGTCGGTGGCCAGCGCGCTCTATCTCAAACTGCTGAGCGCGTTCTTCCGTCCAACGGTCACCCTCGATCAAGCCGCCACCGAACAGCGCCGCCAGGAGCTGCGCAACTCGGTGAACGTGAATCAGTACATGGTTCGGGCCGGCGAGAAGATCGTGGGCGCGCACGAGGTGGTGGGGCAGCCGGAATTTCAGAAGATGCGCGCGCTGCACGACGCGATGCAGGCCCGCACGCGCGGGCAGCGTGCGTTAGGCCGCATCGCCGGGAGCATCGCGTACAATGCGCTCGTGCTGGCCATCTTCGGCATTGCGATCGTGCTCTTCCGGCCACAGCTCTACAGCGCGTTTCGCTCGCTGGCCTTGTTTGCGAGCCTCTTCCTGCTCGTGCTCGGCGTCGCGGCGGTGGCGGCCACGTGGCAGCCCGTGCATCCGGAGCTCGTGCCCGTCGCGCTCGCCGCCATCATTTGCAGCGTGCTCTTCGACTCGCGCATCAGCATGATCGCGGCAATGATCCTGGCCGTGCTCGTGGGCGGGCAGAGCGTGTATCGAGGGACCAACGCGCTCTTCATCAACTTGGTGGGCGGAGCCGCGGCGGCGTTGAGCGTGCGCGTCATTCTGCGGCGCGAGCAATCGTACCAGTACGTCATCACCATCGGGGTCGCGTACCTGTTCGCCGCCCTCGCGATCGGCCTCACGCTGGGCTGGGGCTCGGCAGAGATCGCCACCAGCGCCGGGTTAGGCATCGGCAACGCTGTCGTGTCGGTGGTGTTCGCGATGTTCCTCGTGCCGCTGGCGGAGCGGTTCACCGGGATCACGACGCACCTCACGCTCATCGAATACTCGGATCTCAACCGCCCGCTGCTCCGGCGGCTGAGTCTCGAGGCGCCGGGGACGTACGCGCACACCATCGCGATGGCGAACCTGGTCGAGGCGGCGGCTACGGCCATCGGCGCGAACGGGCTCCTGGCGCGCGTCGGCACGTACTATCACGACATCGGCAAGCTCACGAAGCCGCAGTACTTCGTGGAGAATCAGGCCGGCGGACGGAATCCGCACGACAAGCTCAAGCCCGGCACGAGCGCGTCGATCATCCGGAACCACGTGCGCGAAGGCATGGACCTCGCCGCCGAGTATCACGTCCCGACGGCGATTGCGGCGTTCATCCCCGAGCATCACGGCACGGCGCCGATCGCGTACTTCCTCGAAAAGGCGCGCGAGCACGACGGCGGGTCGCTGCCTAACTTGGCCGACTTCGCGTACCCGGGCCCCATTCCGCAGTCGTCCGAGACGGCGGTGTGCATGCTCGCCGACGGCGTCGAGGCGGCGGTGCGCGTGCTCGCCGAGCCCACGCCGGCGCGCATTCGCGACGTGATCGAGCACATGGTGCGCCAACGCATGGACCAGGGGCAGCTGCGCGATGCGCCGCTCACGCTGCGCCAGATCGAAATCATCAAGGAGCAGTTCGCGCGCGTGTTGAGCGGGATGTACCACAGCCGCATCGATTATCCGGCGGCGGCCGGCGGCATCTCGTCGGAGTTCGCGTCCGCATGACGCGCGTGGTGCACGTGACGTCGCGCGCGGGCCGGCTGCCGCTGTCGCGTCGTCGGGTGGCCGGGCTCGCCGATCGCGTGCTGCACGCGGAAGGCGTGCGATCGGCGGAGCTGTCGATCGCGTTCGTCACCGCGCCGGCCATCGCGCGGATCAACGCGCGGCACTTGGGCCAACGCGGCCCAACGGACGTGATCGCGTTTCCGTTCGAGCGCGCCGACGGCACGCCGCTCGTGGGCGACGTCTACATCGCGCCGAGCGTCGCGCGAGAGAACGCGCATCGCGGCGGCGTGAGTGTTCGCGAGGAGCTCGCCCGGCTCGTCGTCCATGGCACGCTCCACGTACTCGGCCACGATCATCCCGCGATGGGCCGCGAGTCATCGCCAATGTGGAAGCGCCAGGAGCAGTTGCTCTCGCGCGCGCGCGGGGCGTGGGCGTGAGCACGGTCGCGTTGATCGTGGCGCTGATCGCGCTCGTGTCCGCGGCCTTGATCGCGGCGGCGGACGGCGCGCTCCTGTCGGTATCCGACATGCCCAACGCCGGCGTCGCAACCGAAGCGCCGACGGGTGGGTCGCGCGATGCCACGCACCGCTCGCTCTCCATCGCGCGACTCATCGCGCTCGTGATCGCCGGCGTGCTGTCGGCGCGGGCGTTCGAGCTCGCCGCGCAGTCCACGGGCGTCGCGCTGGCTGCCGGAATAGGCATTGCGGCCGTGGCCGTTGTGTTAGGCGACATCATCCCGCGGGCGGCGGGCGAGGCGGTGGGCGCCGGCGCCCTCGCTGCGTTGGGCGCGGTCATTCGCGCTGTCGATGTCACCATGCGACCGTTGGTGGCTGCCGGCGCGATGCTCGACGCGGCGTTGCGGCGCCTGTTGCCGCCCTACGCCCCGGGACACAACGATCGCGAGATCACGGCGGAGCAGTTCCGGCGCATCGTGACGCCGCAGGACGCGTCGCCGCACCGCGCGATCATGCATCGCGTGTTCTCGTTCAGCGACACCGAAGTGCACGAAGTGATGGTGCCGCGCGTCGACATCTTCGGCCTCGAGCGCGGCACGCCGTGGTCGGAGGTCCTGGATCGCGTGCGCAGCTCGCAGCACGCTCGACTTCCCGTATACGACGAGACCATCGATCACATCACCGGCATCCTGTTCGCCAAGGATCTCTTGCCGGCGGTGATCGCCGATCAGGAGCCGGCGGCGGGGTGGGAATCGATCGCACGCCCGGCGTCGTTCATCCCCGAAAGCAAAACCATCGAGGCCCAACTGCGCGACTTCAAGGCGACGCGCTCGCACATTGCGATCGTCGTTGACGAGTTCGGCGGTACGGCCGGATTGGTCACCATCGAGAACGTCCTCGAGGAGATCGTCGGCGACATCCGCGATGAATACGATCGCGAGGAGCCGCCCATCGAAGCGGAGGATGGTCGCCGGTGGTGGGTGTCGGGCCGCGTGACGTTGGACGAGCTGTCCGATGCGTTAGGCCACCATTTCGACCGGCCCGATGTCAATACCGTGGGCGGTCTCATCTTCGAGGTCGTTGGCCACGTGCCGAAGGCCGGGCAGGAGCTGGAGCTGGACGGGTTCCGTATCGTGGTCGAACGCGTGAATCGGCGGCGCGTGGACCGGGTGTACTTCGAGCGGCCCGAATCGCCGGTGGAGCGCGTCTCGTGAGCCCAACGGGACTGCTCATCGCGCTCTGCGTCGTGATCGTCGCGTGGCTGACGGCCGCGGCCACCGCCGTGCGGTCGGTGAGCCGCGTGTGGCTCCGCCGTTGGGCGGAGCAGCGCCTCGCGACGCCGGCTGGACTCGGCGAGAGCGCCCTGCTCGCGCGGCCGCAACGCCTCGTGACGGCGGCGGGCGCGGGGACGGCGCTGCTGGTTGCCATCGCCGGCGCATTGTTAGGCGCGGGCGACGGCCGGTCGGCGTGGGCCGTGGCGGGCGAGACCGTCGCGCTCGTGCTCGCGTTCCTCATCGTGGGCCAACTGGTGCCGCGCGCCATCGCGCGCCGCTGGGCGCCGGGTCTCCTGCCGGTGCTCGTGCCGCCGTTAGACGTGGCGGCGTTCATTCTCGCGCCGGCGCTCGATGCCGCCCGCGCCGTTGGGCGGTCGCTCACCCCCCGATCGCACTCGGCGCTGGCGCCGGCTAGCGAAGGCGTCGAGGACATGCTGCGGGAGGGCGAGCTGGAAGGCATCGGCGAACAATCCGAGATCGACATCATCGCCGGACTGGTCGAGTTCGGCGAAAAAGTCGTTCGCGATGTGATGACGCCGCGCACGGCCGTGTTCGCCGTGGACGAAGCGACGCCGCCGGAGGAGATGGCGCGCGCCATCGCGCAGTCGGGCTACAGCCGCGTGCCGGTGTATCGCGACTCGATGGACCACATCATCGGCATGGTGCACGTGTTCGACGTCCTCGAGACCGGCGGCCATCGCATGCCGCCCATTCGCCAGGTGGCACAGGCGCCGCTCTCGACGCGCCTCAGCAGCGTGCTGTTCGAGATGCTCCGCGCCCAGCGACACCTGGCGGTGGTGCTCGACGAGTTCGGCGGGACGGCGGGCATCGTGACGCTCGAGGACTTGCTCGAGGAGCTCGTCGGCGACATCCGCGACGAGCACGACGAGCCGGCCGTGGCCGACCAGATCGCCGGCGCCGAGCGCCCCACCGTGCTCGACGCGTCCACGCCGCTCGACGAGGTGGAGCGCCGCACGGGCTTGGCGTTAGGCAGCGACGGCGACCGCGCCCAGACGTTAGGCGGGGCCATCGTGCGGTCGCTCGGCCGCATCCCGGCCATCGGCGAACGGTTCCACCTCGGCGATTACGAGCTCACGGTGGTGGACGCCGAGCCGTCGCGCATCCGCCGCGTGCTCGTCCAACGCGCCGAATCCGCCCGCGTCGTCGACCTCAAACCCGTCCCGCCGCGCTGACGTGCGACCGTTCGTCGTCTTCTGGCGGCTGTTCCCATTCGTGGTCGCGTTCCTGCGCGACCGCAAGCGATGGATCATCGTCGGACGGCCTCGGCGCGTGAGCGACGCCACGCACCAGCGGCGCGCCGAGCGACTCACCAGCACCGTGGCGGCGCTCGGGCCGGCGTTCATCAAGTTGGCCCAGGTATTCGCCTCGCGCGCCGACATTCTGCCCGAGCCGTACCTGAGCGAGGTGGGCAAGCTCACCGACCGCGTCCCGCCGCTCCCGTCGGACGAGATCCAAGCGGTGATCGTTCGCGAGCTCGGCAAACCGATCGACC
>JANWIK010000080.1 GCA_025449955.1 Gemmatimonadaceae bacterium | reverse complement strand
CGTAGCCGAGTCCGGTGTGCGCACCGGCGGCATCCTCGCCTTCGCGCAGCGCCGTCTGAAAATCGCGCGTCGCCGCGTCGAACTTCCCCTCGGCCGATTCCGCATATCCGCGGCCTAACAGAGCCCGCGTGTTCGCGGGGTCCACGGACAACACGCTGTCGTACGCGTCTACCGCGCCCGACCGGCCGGTGGCCAACTGCCGCTCGGCTTCGAGCAGCAGCGCCGTCACTTGCTCGGCGGCGGTCACGCGCACGCTCGCCACCGCGCGGTCGCCCACGCTCACCACGAGGCTGTCGCCCGCCTGGAGCGGCTGGGTCTGAATGGAAAACCTGGCGACGCCGGCATCGTTGGTCGCCTGCGACAACGTGCCTAACCCGGTGCGCGCCGGATACGGCCGGATCTGAACGTTCGCCTTGCTCACCGGATTGCCGAACGCGTCGTTCACCGCCACGGTGAGCTCGCGCGTGCCGCGCGCACCGGCGCCGATCGCAAGCGACGGCGGATTCACCGTGGCTAACGACGCGCCGGCCGGCATCGTGGTGAGCGTCACCGCGGTCGTTCCCTCGAGCGCCGAGTTGTCCGAGGTGACGACGGTCATGTGATACGTGCCGGCGTGCGTGCCGGCGGGCACCGTGAACGTCGCGCGTCCGCTCGCATCGGTGATCGACACCGGATCGCTTTGCGCGCCGCCCGGAATGGTGCTCGCGCCTTTGAGCATGAGGCGCGCACCCGGAACCGGCGTGTCGCCGCGCGCCAAGTCGACCGAGATGTAGGCGACGCTGCCGCTCATCGCCGACGCGAGTCCATTGATCACGGTGAGCGTCGGCGTCACGGGTGGCGGCGGCGCCGCGGGTTTGGCCGGCGCCTCGGCGGTCACGCCCTTGTTGCCGCTGTTCACGCAGCGATCGATCTCGCGGAAGATCTCCTCGTTGGCACCGAGGTTCTTGAGGTCCAGTCGATCGCGATCGGATGGCGTGAACGCGAGACAATTGCGCCGCACGATGGCCGCGATCTCACCCTTGGAGTACGTGCTGCCGGTGAGATACCGCACGAGGTCGCTCTTTCGGAGCGCGGTTTCGCCCTGCGCGTGCGCGACCTGCGCGGTGAGCAAGACGAACGGAACGGCGAGCAGCGAAGCAAAGTGGCGCGACATGGAATCCTGGAGAGGTGCGAGAGTACAACAGTCTGGTCGGCGCGCAGCGGCGCGCGGATCGGGCTTACGCCCGGATCAATCCTCGTCGAATGGCGGCGCGGCGCAAGTGAGGTGCCATGGTGGCGCCGCCAAGTGCGCGTCGCGTGCGGCGATGTCATGCTGACCGAACCGCTTCCCACGGCGGAGCTTAGTCGATGCAAGCGCCGAGCCCGCCACTGGATTCGGCGCTGACGTGTGCAAGGCGGGCGCGGCGCGACGTCTCCTGGAGTAGCAACCACTGGAGATTACGATGCGATGGAGCTTGATGCTGGCCGCGGCCGCTGGACTGGTGGGGAGCAAGAGCAACGCGCAGGGGGTGTTGGTTCCGGGTCCGGGGCCGTATCCGCACGATGGAGGTCCGGGGTTCGGCATTACCAGGATCGTGCGCACCGCGAGCGCGGTGCAGGCCACGTTGTCCGACCAAGTGCTGCACTACGAGGTGGACGAAACGTACGCCAACCGCGGCGGTGGGTTAGGCGAAGTGGACTACTACTTTCCGCTTCCGCCCAACGCGGCGTTCGAGGACCTGCGGCTCTCGATCAACGGCGAGATGGTGTCGGGCGAGGTGTTGAGCGCGAGCGAAGCGCGCGGCATCTACGAAGAGATCGTCCGCCGCCGGCGCGATCCGGCGCTCGTCGAATGGATGGGGCAGGGGCTATTGCACGCGCGGATCTTTCCGATCGCGCCCGGCGAGGAGAAGCGCGTCGTGGTGCGGTTCCAGTCGGTGATCACGCGCGAGGGCGACGCGGTGCGGGTCGACTACAAACGTCCATCGCCGGTGCCTTACTCAGTTGGGCAGGCGCAGCAGGCGTACGACACCGAGGGCGGCGAGTCGTCGTTCACGCTCCGGTATCCGGCGGCCGCGGGCTACGGCGAGCCGTACTCGCCCACGCACGCGCTGGTCGTGCGGACATCCGGCGACATGAAGACCGTGGGAGTGGACGGCGCGGCGCGCGACATCACCATTCTCCTACCCGTGGCGCGGTCCAAGCAGCCGGCCATCTCGGTGCTGACCAACGCGCCGTCGGGCGACCGCGGATACGCGCTCATCACGATCGCGCCGCCGGCCGTGTTGCCGCAGGCGCTGCCGCGCGACATCACGTTCGTGGTCGACGTGTCGGGATCGATGAGCGGCCGCAAGATCGCGCAGGCGCGCGACGCCGGCAAAGCGTTGCTCGCGACGCTCGGGCCGCGCGATCGCTTCCGGTTGATCGACTTCGATTCCGACGTGCGCACGTTCCGCGACGCGTTCAGCGATGCGACGCCGGCCAACGTCGAGGCGGCCGATCGGTACCTGGAGGGATTGGAAGCGCACGGCTCGACCAACATCGAGGGCGCGCTCCGCTCTGCGTTAGGCACCTCGGCGAACGGCGCGTCGTCGGATGACGCCGAGCGGGTGCAGCTGGTGTTGTTCTTGACCGACGGCGAGCCGACGGTGGGCGAGCGCGACCCGCGGGCGTTGACCAAGCTCGCGTCGCAAATGCGGGGGACGCGTCACGTCTTCACCTTCGGACTGGGCGCCGACGTCAACGCGTCGCTGCTCGAGCAGATGGCGCTCGACGGACACGGGGCGACCAACTTCGTGCGGCCCGACGAGGACATCGAACGCGCGGTGTCGGTAGTCGCGTCGCGATTGCGCGATCCCGTGCTCACCGACGTGCGCGTCGAAGCGGATGGCATTACGCTCTCGAGCGTGACGCCCACCATGATCCCCGACTTGTTCGCGGGGCAAAGCATCGTGCTGCTCGGTCGTTATCAGGGGAGCGGTCACGCGACCATTCGTGTGTCCGGCCGGACGGCGCACGGCCCGGCGTCGTGGACGCACGAATCCGATTTCCCGGCGCGCTCGACGGACAACAGCTTCATTCCGCGTCTCTGGGCCACACAGCGGATCGGGTGGTTGACCGCGGAGCGGCGCGCGCACGGCGCGTCGCCCGAAGTGGATGCGGAGATCAAGGACCTGGGCGAGCGCTATGGCATTCCGACGGAGCTCACGTCATATCTGGTGCGCGAGCCGGTGATGGTCGGGGTCGCGATACCCATGCCGCCGCCGACGTCGGGGATGCCGCGTCGAGGAGACGCGACTCCGGCGGCTGCGCCGTCGCGCGAGGCGAGATTCGAGGAAGCGAAGCAGGCGACGGCGATGCGTGCGTCGAGCTCGCTCGCGGCGGCCGATAGCGCGACCGATGCGTATGCGGCCGCGTCGCCGCAGGCGCCGGCAGTACGCCGGATCGGCAATCGCGTGTTCGAGCGGCAGTCCGACTCGTCGTGGATGGATCGCAATTACAAGCCGGCGATGCGACGGATCCGGATTCAGGCGTATTCCGCCGCGTATTTCGAGGTGCTCACCACGCTGCCCGAGCTGCGCGACGCGTTTGCGTTAGGCGACCACGTGGTCGTGGCCGGCCGGGCGCTGGCGATCGAGGTGACGACGGACGCCGGCGCCCCGGCATCGCTCGATGCCGCGGACCGGACGGCGCTCCGGGAGAACTGGTGAATGGACGACGCGGAGCGGTTGTTTCGAACGTATCATCCGATGCTCGTGCGCTACCTCACCCGTCGGTTAGGCGATCGCGACTGGGCGGAGGAGGTAGCGCAGGAGACGTTCGTCCGCGCGCTTCGCCAGGATGGATTGATCAACGAGCGGGCGTGGTTGTTCACGGTGGCCAACAATCTGGTGCGCGACGACGCGCGCCGCGATGCACGGCGGCGCGCGCGTCTCGAGTTGTTGCGCGAGGAGATGCGCGACGAGGTGGTCGAGCCCGAGCCGTTGTCGCTCGAGCGCGCGCAGGACGCGGCGCTGGCCCGCCGCGCCGTGAACGCATTGGCGGAACGGGACCGGCTGGCTCTGCTCATGCGTGAAGAGGGCTTGAGCTACGACGAGATCGCGCAGGCGCTGCAGTTGTCGGTGGGGTCGATCGGCACGACGTTGGCGCGCGCGCGGCGTCGCTTGGTGGAACAGTACGAGGCGCTGCGCGAGTCGCAGCGCGGGAGCACAGGTCATGCAGCATCTTGACGAAGGCACGATCCACTCATGGCTCGACGGTGCGTTAGGCGCCGTCCAGGCGCGCGACGCCGAGTTGCACGTGGCGACGTGCCGCGAGTGCGCGGAGCGGGTGGCTGAGGCGCGGGGCTTGATCGCCGCGTCGTCGCGCATTCTCATGGCACTCGATCACGTGCCGGCGGACGTCGTGCCGGCGGCCGCACGGCAGGTAGCGGTGGCGGCAGCTGTGCCGATGCCGATGGTGGCCGCCGCCGCGCCGCGTGCGGAGACGCCCGCTCGGCGCTCGTGGTGGGGACACCGCTACGCGCGCGTGGCGGCGGTGATCGCGCTGGTGGCGGCGGGTACGCTCGTGGTGGCGCGCGAGTCGGGGCGCGACGCTGCCGTGCCGCCGGTTTCGCAGCGTGCGCATGTGTCCGACTCGATGGCGGTCGCGGGGGCGCCGCCCGCGCCGGCGGCCGTGCCCAACCATCCGCCGGTTGCGTTAGGCGGCGCCGCACGCCGCGAGTCGTCGGCGCCGGCGGCGGCCGCCAAATCGGCGGCGGCGCCCCGGCGCGACACCGGTGCGCCACCGTCAGCCGGCAGTGCGGGCGGCAGTGTGGGCGGCAGTGCGTTCGGCACCGAGCGCGCCAAGACCGATGCCATGTCGAGCGCACTTCAGGCGTCGCGGGCCAACGCGCCCCGGGCGCTCGCCGTGAAAGCGAGCGCCGAGAGCAACCAGGTCGTCGCGTCGCCGCCACCGCGTCTCGTGGCCACGGACACCGTGCAGCGCGGCGGGACTGTCGTGCGGCGGGAGACCTACGAGGTGGACAACCAGCACGTGGTGCTGGAGGCGCAGCTGCCGCCCGGCACGCCTAACGAGCAGGCCAGAGGTGTTCCGGCGCCCGCGCCGGCGGCGCCGGCGGCGGCGGATTCCGCGTCGATGAACGCCAACATGTCGCCGGTGGTGATCCGCGTCATCCGCTGGCGCGGGACGGACGGCGTCGACTACACGCTGTCGGGCCCGCTCTCCGCCGACGCCCTGCAGCGCATCCGTGTTGCGTTAGGCAAGGGATGACTGCAGGCTCCTCTGACGTTGGGCAAAGGATAACGACAAGGATGCAAGGGATGGGGAGGATCGCTGCGGTGCGCATCCAAGGTCAATCGCATACCCGCGTGGGATGTAGCCATGCGCGTGGCCGATGCACCCGCCACCCGACCGAAGCGATCATCCCCATCCCTTGTATCCTTGTCGTTATCCTTCGAGCCATTCGTCGGAGAAGTTTGCCTCCACTGAAAGCACGCACCGATTGAACGCGCGCCGGCGTTAGCGCGCCGGATCGTGCTGCACGGCCAGCTCCGCTCCGCCCTCGTCGGCCGCCGCGTCCTCGTCCTCGTGCGGACGGAGGGCGCGCAGCACCGTCCCGCCGGCCGCGATGGCGCCGAGAATGATGTAGAGGTAGAACGTGTAGAAGCGCCACCAGATGAGCGATGCACCGAAGATCGTCGACGGAATCACGTGGCCTAACGCTTCCTTGAACCCGACTTCGATCGAGCCCCCGCCCGCCGGCACGGCCACCACCACGCTGCCGTACATCAGCGCGATCGGCCAGAGAATGAGCGGCGCCTTCGCCGCGTGGACGCCGAACGAGTACACGATGATCGGCAGAATCGCCAAGCGCAGCAGGATGTGCACGATGGATGTGAGCAGCGCGATGATGGCCATCCCCACCCGCATGTCGCGCATCCCCTCGATGCCGCTCTGCAACTGCGCGAGCACCTTGCGGAATCGCTCCCACCGCGCGCCGTGCACGCCGAGCCGCGCCAGCAACCGGGGCGGCGTGTGATTGATGCCGCGCCGCGCGAGCACGAAGCCTAACGCACCGGTGCCCAACACGAACGCCGCGTACATCGCCACCAGGCTCACCATCCCGGTGATCATGGCGCCCGAGCTGCGGAACGTGAAGAACATCGCGATGGCCACGATCGCCAACGAGATCATCTCCAGAAACAGCTCGGCGTAAATCACGAGGATGATGTGCGCCGACGACATCCCGGCTTCCGTCATGATCAGGAACCGCGCGGGCTCGGCGCCCGTCCGCGACGGCGTGATCGCGGCGCCGAAGTCGCCGCCCGCGCTCGCGCGCAGGGCGACGCCCAACGTCATCGGAATCCGAAGCGACGCCGCGCTCAATCGCACCTTCGCCCCGCGTGCGCCTAACTCCAGGAGCGCGACGGCCAGCAGCACCCCGTGCGTGGCCACGCTCATCGACACGCTGTGATCCGCCGGCGCCGAATTGGCGAAGGCCAGGTACAGCGACACCCCGATCGCCGCGGCAAACGACACGATCGCAAGAAGCCAGCGGGCGGGCGTCATGAGCGCAAAGGAGGAGTCGCTGGGTTCCGGACGGTGACGACGGGGATGGTCAGCGGCAGAATCGAGAAAGGGTACAGCGAACGGCGCAACTTCAGTAGGTCAATACGCCTTTGGCCATACCCCGATGCGTCGTGCCCGGATACGGCACCGAGGGACCCTTGAGCGCGTCCCACAAAATGTGGTTGAACAAATTGTCGTCCGACTCGTCCTCCAACTCGAGGTTGAGTCGAGCGGATGCCTTCGCGCCGGGGCCCGAAGGCGGATTGCGATCATCGAGCCGCTGAGCCGGAGTCTGTGCGATGTACGGCGTGAGATCGGGCGTCTCGGTGAACAATCCCCGGAGCGGGCGGCCGTAATAGTCGAATTGCGACAGGGACCCGAGGTGCAGAATGTCGGCGATGGTGGCGATCACATCCGTGGTGTTCACGAACCGGTGCACGACCCCGGCGTGACTGTAAGCGCTGATCATGAAAAACGGCGCGCGGTGCGAATCGACGTGGTCCGGACCATTCTGCGCGTCGTCTTCCACGACGAACACAACGGTACTGCGCCAGAAGCGTGAGCGCGAGAGGGCGTCCACCAACCGGCCCAGCGCGAGGTCGTTGTCCGCGAACGCGGCGCGCGGACTGGGCGCGCCGACCCGGGCGCCCGACGTGTGGTCGTTCGGCAGGCGGATGAGCTCGAGGCTCGGCAGATCGCCGGAACGCTCGTCCTGGTGGAACTCGTCGAGCCAGCGGTCCACGCGCGTCTGGTCTTCGATCGCGAGGTCGAATCCGGGATACAACGAATCGGTGTGCGCCGCGAGGAACGGTTTGTCGCCGCGATACGAGTCGGGGATATCGTCACGGTTCAAGAGCTCGCGATTGCTCACCACGAACTCGCCGTAGTTCCGGAACGTGATGCCGGTTCGTTGGGCGAGATCCCACAGGTATCCGGTGGACGGCGAGGCGACGTCGTCATCGGTCAGCTTGTCGCGGTTCGCGCCCTCGTAATCGTAGTACGGCCGCCGATTCGAGTAGTTGGAGGTGACCGTCTTTTCGACGTAGTCGCTCGAGTACGCGCCCGTCGACCAGTTGTGCCCCTGCGCGCTCACCTCGGCGTTGGTGAAGAAGCGATCGAAGATGCCGAAGCGCTCGGCGAGCGCGTGATGGTTAGGCGAGACCGGGCGCGGGAAGAAGAGGAGCGACGTATCGCCGTCGGCCTGCGCGAGGTCGCCCAACACCTGATCGTACGTGCGGTTCTCCTTGATGATGTAGATGACGTGGGTGAACAGTGGATAGCGGCCCGCGCCGCGCGCCGATGCGGGCTCGTCCCAGCGGTTGGCGCGCGACACGCGCGCGGTGAGCGGCGCGAGGGCGCCGGGCGACGCGTCGGCCAGCACGACGGTGGACAGCGTGCCGGTGAGCTGGCCCAGCGTGTAATCGTTAGGCACCTTGAACGCCGACCGGACGGGCGTCGGGCCGCCGGGGTTGGGCGCCGTGCCGACGCCTTTTCCGTTGGCGACGAGGATCGTGTCGCCGGCGGCGAGAATCGCCGACGGATACCACTCGACCGGGATGCGCCCCACGAGCGCGGCGCGCCCCGAATCGGCGCCGGCAGAATCGGACGCGAGGTCGAACACCGCCACCGCGTTCGCGTCGGCTTCGGCGGCGAAGAGATGCGAGCCGTCGGCCGACAGCGCCACTGCGTTAGGCGTGCTGCCTTCGGATGGTCCGGCCGGCGGCGGGTCGCGCAGCAGGGCGACCACGGCGCGGCGGTGCGTGTCGACCACGGCCACGCGGTCGGTGGTAGCCGAGACTACGTAGAGGCGTGCGCCATCGCGGCTCGCGACCATCGCCGAGGGATGCCGGGCCACCGGAATGCTGTCCGCGAACGCGAGGCGACCACGCGTGGGCGCGTACGCCCACACCGTGCCCGCGCCCCACGACGACACGTACACCGCGCCGTCGGGCGTGACCGTTACCGCGTACGGATATCGTCCGGCGGGCAGGTGCGCCGCCACCGTGCCGGTGGCCACGTCGACCACCGCGAGCGAATCGCTCAGGTTCTCGGCCACATAGAGCGAGTTTCCGTTAGGCGCAAACGCGAGGCCGGCCGGATATCGCACGCCATCCTGCCCGCGCGCCGGGTGCGGTCCGAGTGCCACGCTGTCGGCGAGCACCGCGGTGTCGCCCTGCCAGGCGTACCGATACACGAGATCGCCGTCGCCGCCCGATACGTAGAGCGCGCTACCGTTAGGCGCGAACGCGAGTCCCACGAAGGCCGACGGTTGGGCGAGCGTCTGCACCACACGCCCGCTCGTGCGATCGATCACCTGGATGCCCTGCTCGCGCCATCCGGCGAGCAGCAGCACCACGCGCGATCCGTCGGGCGAGAGCACCATCGAAAGCGGCATCTGGCCCACCGGCGTCGCCGTGCCCGCCGGATCGAGCGACACGCCGGTGGGCAGCCGGCGGTGGGCATCGTCCGGGCTGTTGGTGTCGCGGGACACCGGCGCACGCTGCCGGCCGCACGCACCGGCGGCCACGCCGAGCGCGAGAAGCGCGAGACGAAAATGTCGCATGGGCACCGTCAGTTAGGCGAGGGAGGCTGCGCCGCCGGTGGGATGGCCCAGATGTCGACGCGATTCTTGGTCGGGAGCGGCACCGCGACGCGGTTGCGGCGCGTATCGACCCCGATGTGGGCCGCCGAGGGGAATCCGGTGATCGACGTGAGCTTGTCGGCGTCGCGGATCGTGAGCGTCGAATCCTTCCAGCTGGTCACGAGGAGACGGCCATCGGGAAGGATCGCCACGCCGTCCATTTGCCCGCGATTGAATCCGATCACGCGCGGTTGCGCATCCCCTGGACGCCACGAGAGAATGGTGCCGGCGCCGAACGACACGATCACGAATCGTTTTGCGCGACGGTCCCACGCGATGCCGCTCGGCCGCTGCAGCGAATCGCTCACCAGCGCCACCGTCACCGCGTGGTCGCGGCCGATGCGAAAGACGCGATCGCTCTTCGGTGGATGACTGGACGGTTGGGCGGGATCGCGCAGCCCGCGGTCGGTGACGTAGAGCGCGCCATCGGGACCCACCGCGATGCCCGCGAGTCCAACCGGGTGGCGCGACGCGAGACTAACGGAAGGGCCGGGTGCGCCGCTGCGCGCGTCGAACGCCCGGACTGCGTCGCGATCCACCACCCACAGCGTGTCGCCTAACAATGCGAGGCCGCGCGGCGTATCGAGCACCGCGCCCCCGCGCCCGTTGTCGATGAACCGCAACGAGTCGATGCTCCCGTCCGGATGCACGCGGCTGATGAACGCGTCGTGCGCGCCGGCGGAGTCGGCGCCCAAGTTGGACACGAAGAAGACGTCGGCGGCCGAATCGTACCGCGCCGCCACCGGCCGCTCGAACCCGCTCGCGCTGGCGGCACGAGTCGGCGGTATGAATGGCTTTGCCGGAGGGGCCGGCTTCTTGGTATCGGGCGCACCACACCCGGCCAAGACGAACGCAGCAATCAGGAATCGGCGCACGAGCACTGGTCAGATGGGTTGGAGATCGGTCCGAACGAACGGAACGCGCGGATGCGCGTGCCGTCAAGCTTCGCCGGCCGTAACGGTTTCGATTCGCCCTTCGCCGTTTAGTCCCCGCCCGTTCGGTCAGGGCGCCCCGATCTTGCGCGATGTACCCTTCGCGAACAGCCGCTTCCGGAGAATTCTCGTATGGCCACGCGCGAGCGACTCGTACTGTCCGCCACCGAACAGGACCGCCCAGGCCTCGTGGCCGAGCTCAGCGGATTCATCGCCGCACACGGGTGCAACATCGACGACAGCCGCGTGATCGTGTTGGGCGGATTCGCCGGACTCATGTTCCTGATTTCGGGTACGTCATCGCAAGTCGCCGAGGTGGAGAGGGGCGTGGCGGCCCTCGAACGTGACACCGGTTTGCGCGCGACTGTGCGACGTCTGCCAGAGAACACCGCCGTCACGCCCCAGGTTCAGCGTCCGCCGACATGGGTCGTGACCGCGAGCGCGATGGATCACGAGGGCATAATCCACGCGATCACCGACGTCGTGCGCGCCAACGGCGGCAATATCCTCGAGCTCGAGACGTCCACTGAATCCGCTCCGATGTCGGGCTCGCCGCTCTTTGCCCTCCGCATGGCGATCACGCTCGCCGAACGCCACGGCTCGGCGGCCCGCTTGAAGGATGCGTTAGAGACGCTCGCCCGAGCCGAAGCGATCGACTTGGAGATCGGCGACACAGCCGACAACAGGCAGGCGCCCGACAACAGGGAAGCGCTTCGCTTAGGGAAATAGGGAAAAGGGAACCGCGCAGCGCGCCCTCCCGCCCCTTTCCCTTTTCCCCAAGCGCCAGCGCTTCCCTAAGCGCAGCGCTTCCCTAAGCGCAGCGCTTCCCCGCTTCCCCGCTTCCCCGCTTCCCTGTCCTTGGTCCCGGCCATAAAATCGCTGGCACGTCCCTCCATCAACACGAGGTTTTCCCGTGAACACTCGCTTGTCGGCGGCGGCGCTGGTTGCGCTGCTCCTTCACGCTGCGCCGTCGTTCTCGCAGTCGACGGCATACGACACATCGATGTTCCACGCGCTCTCGTGGCGTGAGATCGGACCGTATCGCGGCGGCCGGTCGGTGGCCGTGGCCGGATCCGCCGCGCGGCCGTACGAGTTCTGGATGGGCACGACCGGCGGCGGCGTGTTCAAGACGACCGACGGCGGCGCTGATTGGCAGCCGGCCACCGACAAATACTTCGGCGGCACCATCGGCGCCATCGGCGTGAGCGAGTCGAGTCCCGACATCGTGTACGTGGGCGCCGGCGAGTTCGACATCCGCGGCAACGTGTCGCACGGCGACGGCGTGTGGAAGACCACCGATGCCGGCAAGACGTGGACGTCCGTGGGCCTGACGGACACCCGGCAGATCTCGCGCGTCATCGTCGATCCGCACAATCCCGACGTCGCGTACGTCGGTGCGTTAGGCCACGTGTGGGCGCCTAACGCAGACCGCGGCGTGTTCAAGACCACCGACGGCGGCAAGACGTGGCGCAAGGTGCTGTTCCGGAACGACTCCACCGGTGTCAGCGACCTGGCCATGGATCCGAACGATCCCAACACCTTGTACGCCGCGATGTGGCAGGCCGGCCGCAAGCCGTGGCTGCTCGTGAGCGGCGGCGCGGGGAGCGGGATCTTCAAGACCACCGACGGCGGTGAGCACTGGACCGAGCTCACGCACAACCCCGGATTGCCGTCGGGCATCATCGGCGACATCGGGATCACCGTGTCGCCCGCCAATCCGCAGCGTGTGTACGCGATCCTCGAATCGGATTCCGGCGGCGTGTTCCGCTCCGACGACGGCGGCTCGACCTGGACGCGAACCAACCAGGAACGCAAGCTGCGCCAGCGCGCGTGGTATTACTCGCGCATCTTCGCCGACCCGAAGGACGCGAACACGGTGTACGTGGTGAACGTGTCCTTCTTCCGGTCCACCGACGGGGGGAAGACGTTCAAGCCGATCACCGTGCCCCACGGCGACAACCACGACCTGTGGATCGCGCCTAACGACCCGAAGCGGATGATCGAGTCCAACGACGGCGGCGCCACGGTGACGTTCGACGGCGGCACGTCGTGGACCGACGAGGACTACGCGACGGCGCAGTTCTATCACGTCACCACCACCACCGACTTCCCGTACCGCGTGTGCGGCGCGCAACAGGACAACACCACGCTCTGCGGACCGAGCCGCTGGCCGGGCGGCATTCCGATGAGCGAATGGCGCGACGCGGGCGGCGGCGAATCGGGATACATCCAGGTGAGGCCGGACAGCACCAACATCGTATACGCCGGCAGCTACGCGTACCTGTCGCGGCTCGATCTGAAGAACGGACAACAGCGCGACATCATCCCCTGGCCCGACAACCCGATGGGCCACTCGGCCGAAGACCTGAAGTACCGCTTCCAGTGGACGTTCCCGATCCTCATCTCGCCGCACGATCCGAACACGCTGTACATGGGATCGCAGGTGCTCTTCCGCACGCACAACGGCGGGCAGAGCTGGGACGTGGCGAGCCCCGATCTCACGCGCCACGATTCCTCCACGTTAGGCGCGTCGGGCGGTCCGATCACCAAGGACCAGACGTCGGTCGAGTACTACGCCACGATCTTCGCGATCGCCGAGTCGCCCGTCACCAAGGGCGTCATCTGGACGGGATCCGACGACGGGATGATTTACGTCACGCGCGACGACGGGAAGACGTGGTCCGACGTCACGCCGAAAGACCTGCCGCCGTTCACGCGCATCTCGATCATCGACGCGTCGCACTTCGGCGCCGGCACCGCGTACGTCGCGGCCAATCGCTACCAGTTGGATGACGATGCGCCGTATCTCTACAAGACGTCGGACTACGGGAAGACGTGGACGCGCATCGACGACGGCATCGACCGCACGCAATTCACGCGCGTGATTCGCGAGGACCCCGAGCGGCGCGGCCTGTTGTACGCGGGCACGGAGCGCGGCGTGTGGGTGAGCTTCGACGACGGGTCGCACTGGCAGCCGCTGCAGCTCAACCTGCCGCCGGTACCGGTTCACGATCTCGAGATCACGCAGGGCGACCTCGTCGCCGCGACGCACGGCCGCTCCTTCTACATCCTGGATGACCTCTCGGCGCTCCGGCAGATGACGCCCGCGATCGCCTCGGCGCCGATGCACCTGTTCAAACCGCGCGCGGCGTATCGCGTGAACTGGGGCGGAGGATTCGGCGGCGGCGGCGGACGCCAACACCCCGAAGGCCGCAATCCGCCGAGCGGCGCGGTGGTGTACTACACGCTGTCCACGCCTAACCAGAAAGTGACGCTCGACTTCCTGGATGCAAAGGGGACGGTGATCCAGTCGTTCACGAGCGAGTTGGACAGCGCGGGCATCGCCGACAGCGTGCGCACGGACAGCATCAAGAAGGCGAACAACGGCAAGGTGCCGCCGGGCGCGGAAGGTCCGCGCCGTCCGTCGAAGCCGCGGGTCGCGAACAAGGCCGGGCTCAACATGTTCGCCTGGAACCTCAGATATCCGGACGCGGTGTCGTTCACCAATCTCATCATGTGGGCCGGCGGGACCGAGGGCCCGGTTGCCGTGCCGGGCACCTATGCTGTCCGCCTAACGGCAAGCGGCAAGTCGCAGACGGAGTCGTTCGTGCTCAAGAAGGATCCGCGCGTACACGCGACGCAGGCCGACCTCACGGAGCAGTTCGCGCTGTTGATCAAGGTGCGCGACCGCCTCTCGGCGGCCAACAACGCGGTGCGGACGATCCGGAACGTGGAGTGGCAGATGGACGAGCGTGGTTCCTCGGCGCCGAGCGGCTACGCCGATGCGGCGGCGACGCTCAAGGCGAAGCTCGATACGATCGAGGCCGCGATCTACCAGGTGCACAACCGGGCGAGCGAGGATCCGCTCAATTTTCCGATCCGGATCAACAACAAGATTGCTGCGTTAGGCGGGTCGATCGGCAGCGCCGACGCGCGGCCGGCGGCGCAGGACTACACGGTGTACACGCTGCTGTCCGGCCAACTGGACCATCAACTGAGCGCGCTCAAGGATGCGCTCGCGGGCCTGACGCCGATCAACGCCATGCT
>JANWIK010000079.1 GCA_025449955.1 Gemmatimonadaceae bacterium | reverse complement strand
TGCGTGGCGACAGCCGCCTAACGGAACCGGCGAATGGATCCTGTGGACGCACGATGGCCGAGGAGCGCCGCTCCGCGCGTTGCCGCCGCACGCGCATGCATGGCTCGCGCGGTGGCGCGCCGCACTCTCCCGTCGCGCCGATGCGCGCTCCCGCGGACCCTGGTGGGCCCTCTTCCGCACCGCCGGTGCGTCCGGCGCACGCGCTCGCGTCGTGTGGGCCGACGTCGGCCGCGCCCCCCGCGCGCTCGTGCTCGCGCCGCACGAAGAGTCCGTCGCGCTCAATAGTTGCTACGTGCTCGCCTGCCGCGATGCGCGCGACGCCCACACGCTCGCCGCACTGCTGAATTCGCCCCTTCTCGCCGCATGGCTCGCCCTCATCGCCGAACCCGCCCGCGGCGGCTATCGCCGCTTCCTGGCGTGGACCGTCGCGCTCCTCCCCACACCGCGTGACTGGTCGCGCGCACGCGATATCCTGGCACCACTCGCCCAACGCGCCCAACAAGGAATCGACCCCGGCGCCGGCGAGTTGCTCGACGCCACACTCCGCGCGTACGGCATCCACCGGCCCGACATCGAGCCGCTCCTCGAATGGACGGAGTCCTAACCCACCGCGCGGACGTCGCCCGCGTACGGGCCGTCATCGCCGACCTCTTTCTCCGGGATCGCGAACCGTCGTCCATCGCGCACGTCGGCATCATCGCGCTCCGCCCCCACCAGCGGTCCGCCGTCGACCGCGCGCGCCACGTGATCGCCGAATACGGCGGCGCGCTCCTCGCCGACGAAGTCGGACTCGGCAAGACCTTCGTCGCGGTCGCCCTCATTCGGGAATCACGGCGTGCGCTCGTCGTCGCGCCGGCGGCGCTCCGTCCCATGTGGCGCGACGCACTCGAGCGCGGCGGCACCGCTGCACGCGTCGTGTCGTACGATGCCGTGAGCCGGGGCGCGTTGCCTAACGAGACGTTCGACTTCGTGGTGCTCGACGAAGCGCACCACGCGCGCAACCCGGCCACCAAACGCTACGCCCGCCTCGCCGCCATCACGTCCGCAACACCCGTTCTCCTCCTGTCGGCCACTCCGGTCCACAACCACGCCGGCGACCTGGCCGCCCTCCTCGCGCTGTTTCTGGGCGCGCGCGCGTGGCAAATCACGGATGATCAGCGTGCCGCCTGTATCATTCGCCGCGAACGCGCCGACGTCGCAGACACGATGCTGCCGGCGCTCCTCCCCTCCGTCTGGCTCCCGGTCGGCGACGACGAGGGCCTCCTCGAACACATCACCGCCCTGCCTCCACCGCTCCCGCCGCGAGATGGCGACGACGGTGGCGCCCTCGTCCATTGGGGACTCGCCCGACTCTGGGCCTCCAGCCAGGGCGCCCTCATCCGGGCCCTCGAACGGCGGCTCGCCATCGCCACGGCACTCGACGCGAACCTCGCCGCCGGCCGCTACCCCTCCCGCGCCACCCTGAGCGCCTGGGTCTGCGGCGAGGACGCCGTCCAACTCGCGTTCCCGCAACTGTTCGAGGCGGAGCACCGCCTAACGGAGCCGATGCGGCGTGTCGTCGCGGCGCACACGGACGCCATCCGCGCCCTGAGAAGCCGAGTGCAGGCCAGCGCGTGGACGGACATCGAGCGCGCGGCGCGCATCCACGACGTCCGCGTCGCGCACCCCGGTGAGAAGGTCGTCGCGTTCTCCCAGTTCGCCGACACCATTCGCACACTCTTCTCGCGCCTGCCTAACCGATCGGTGGCCGGCGGCCTGACGGCCCGAGGCGGACTCGTCGCCGGCGGTCCCATCCTGCGCGCCGAGCTCCTCGCGCGCTTCGCGCCGCGCGCGCAACGGGCGGCGCCGCCACGCGACATCGAGCGCATCGATTGCCTGCTCACCACGGATCTGCTCAGCGAAGGCATCAACCTGCAGGACGCCTCCGTCGTCGTACATCTCGATTTGCCCTGGACGCCGGCCCGACTCGAGCAACGCGTCGGCCGCGCGCGACGGATCGGGTCCGAGCACCCGCGAGTCGCCGTCTACACCATGGCGCCGCCCGCCGCCGCCGAAGCGCTGCTCCGCGTCGAGCAGCGCCTCCACGACAAACTCCGCGCAGCGAATCGCGCCATCGGCATCGCGGGCACGATCCTTCCCGCGTCTCCGCCTAACGACACACCCTCGGCGCCGCGCCAACGCGAGTCGCTGCGGCGCATCATCGCGGCCTGGCGCCTGGCCGACGCTCCACCGCCTCACGAATCACCACCGTTCGTGGCCGCCCAACGCACGTCCAGGCCCTGTGTGCTCGCCCTGTTCCGCGACCCGTTCGGCTGCGAACTCGCCGGCTCCGTCGATCACCGCCCGCTCGACGATCGCCCGGCCCTGCTCGTCGAAATCGCAACGTTGCTCGATGCGACCGCCGCCCATGTGAACCAGCCCACGCTGCGCGCAGACGACGTCGGCACGGCCCTCGCGCTGTCCGATCGATGGATCGCTCGTCGCGCGTCCATCGCCGCCACCGGGGGAGCCGTGCCGCTGCACGCGCCGGGCCGTCGCCAAGCGATGCGCCGCATCGTGTCCATCACATCGCGCGCACCCCATCACCTCCGCCCAACGCTCGCGCCGCTGGCCGCTCGTGCGCGTCGAGCCGTCACCCTGCCCTTCGGCATCGGCGCCGAACGCGTGTTGAACGATCTTGCCACCGCGACGCTGCCCGATGAGGCGTGGCTCCGCGCGCTCGGAACGTTCGCCGATGTCCAAGAGCGCGCCGGCTCGCCTCCGGAACGCACCCTAACCCTCGTTGCCATACTCGTCGGCGTCGTCGAGTAGCCGTTCGATCCATAAATTGCGGCGATGCCGCCTCCTGCACCGCTCGTCATTCTGTTCGACCTCGACGGTACCCTCGCCGATTCGATCAAGCTCATCCTCGGCGCGTTCCGACACACGTTCAACGCGCATCTCGGAGCGGTTCCGGCGGACCAAGCGTGGATTGCCGGTATGGGAACGCCGCTCGCGTCGCAGATCCGCGCGCTCGTGGCCGACAAAGACTTGATCGAGCCCATGACCGCCACCTACCGGGCCTGGCAGAACGAGCATCACGACGAGATGCTCCGCGAATTCGTGGGCGTGCGCAAAACGCTCACCCTCCTGCACGAACACGGGCACCCGATGGCGCTCGTCACCAGCAAAGCAACCGACGCCGCCATGCGGGCACTTCGGCTCATGGGAATCGACTCGCTCTTGAGCCGCGTCATCGGCGCCGATGCCACCTCGTCGCACAAGCCAAACCCGGAACCGGTGCTCTACGCACTCGCCCAACTGGGACGCGAGCCACGCGACGCCATTTTCGTCGGCGACTCACCCCACGACATTGCCGCGGGCAACGCCGCCGGCGTGCTCACAGTGGCGGCCCTGTGGGGCCCGTTCACGCGCCAAACGATCGAGTCCGCACGGCCCGACCACCTCATCGCAGACATCCGCGACCTGCCTACCCTCATTGACACCCTCACCGCTGCCAACTCGGCAGCTTCGCGCCAATGACCGTTCAAACCTTCCGGCTCTTCGAACCATCTGATTCAGCGACGGCATCAAGGCGCGAAGTGAATGCTGACGGCCACGATGGAAGACGTGGTGACAACGATTCCGAGTGAGGAGCCGACGTCCGACGTAGCTCTGGCTGCGGCGGGCGACCGGCAGGCCTTCGAGCGCGTGTACCGCGCGAACGTGCAGCGGGTGTTTTCCATCTGCGTACGCATGTGCGGTGATCGAGGCCGAGCGGAAGAGTTGACGCAGGACGCGTTCGTTCGGGCGTGGGAGAAACTCCCGCTGTTCCGCGGCGAAAGCGCGTTCAGCACGTGGCTGCACCGACTGGCCGTCAACGTGGTGTTGAACGATCGGAAAGTGCTGGGCCGCGAGCGGGCACGCGCCGCGAACGGTGACGACGACGAGGATGGCGAAGCGTTGTACGGCGCCAGCGCGCCACCCTCGCACGCCGATCGGATGGACCTCGAGGCGGCGATCGAGTTGCTGCCTCCCGGCGCACGACGCGTGTTCGTGCTGCATGACGTGGAAGGCTATCGACACGAGGAAATCGCCGAAATGCTCGGCGTGACCTCAGGCGGCAGTAAGGCGCAGCTTCACCGCGCCCGGCTTCTGTTGCGCGAGGCATTGAACCGATGACGAACCGACCACTCACCTGCGAGCAGTTCGATGCGGCACTCTCCGACTACCTGGAGAATGCCCTCGATCCGGCCGAGCGCACCGCGCTCGAGTCGCACGCTTCGACGTGCGACCGGTGTCGTGCGCTGCTCGCCGAGCTCTCGGCGATCCCCACCGAGGCGGGCGCGCTCCACGATCTCGAGCCGTCACGTGATCTGTGGCCCGCGATCGCCCAACGCATCGCGGCCCCGGTGGTCGCGCTGCCGGGCGCCGCGGCGCGGCGGGAGCGGCGGCCGTCGGTTAGGCCGTGGTATCTCACACCGGCGTCGCTCGCCGCGGCGGCGGCCGTGCTCATCGCCGTCACCGCGAGCGTCACCGCCCTGGCCATCCGCACGGGGCGGACATCCGCGCCGGCCGGCGCTGTGGCGGCGAATAACCCGGCGCCCGCGGCGCAGCCCAACGATTCACAGATCGACATTCCGGCCCCGGCGCCCCGCGTGACCAACGCGTCCGCCACCAGGCCTAACGCGGTGCCGGTCCAGGAAGTGTACGCCCGCGAGATCGCCGAGCTCGATTCGATCGTCCGCGACCAGCGCTCGCATCTCGACACGTCGACCGTCACCGTCATCGAAAAGAACCTGCACATCATCAACCAAGCCATCGCGCAGAGCAGAGCCGCGCTCGCGCGCGATCCCAATAGCGGCTTCTTGCACCACCAGCTGAACGACGCACTGAATCAGAAGATCTCGCTGCTTCGGACTGTTGCCTTACTCCCTGCTCGCACGTGAGGCCCGCAATGTGTGCCCGATTTGTTAGTGCCCTCTGCCTGACCGCGGCGATGGCGGCCACCCCCGCGCTGTTGCCGGCGCAACGACAACACCGGAACGATGATGATGAAACGTCCCGCGTCGACACGACCGTCGCGCTGTCGAGCGGAGGCGTGGTCGAGCTCTCGCTGATCTCTGGCGAGATCAAAGTCACGAGCTGGAATCGCGACCAGGTCCGCATCAAGGCCTCGAGCGATGGTGGCTTACTGCAGTTCGACGCCACGAACGGCCGCGTGAGCCTGACGGTCCGCTCCGATCACGATGACATGGGTGACACCGAGTACGACGTCACCATTCCCGCCGGCGCGCGCCTCATCACCCACAGCGTGTCGGCCGACATCACCACCGACGGCGGAAGCGACGTGGAAGCGCACGCCGTGAGCGGCGATGTGAGCGTGAGCAACGTGACGGGTCGAGCGACGATCGAATCCGTATCCGGTTCGCTCACCGCCACGCACGTTGGGCACGGCTTGCGGGTCAATGGCGTGAGCAGCGATATCAAGGCAACCGACATCACGGGTGACATCAACGCCCAGTCGACGAGCGGCGACATCATCCTCGGCAGCACGCATTCGTCCTTCGTGCACACCGAGACGGTGAGCGGTGACACACGTTTCGGCGGCACCCTCGACCGCGCGGGCCGCTACGACTTCCACTCGCATTCCGGTGACATCGTCCTCGCCGTGCCGGCGATCGGCGTCACCTTCGACATCAGTACGTTCAGCGGCGACGTGCAGAGCGACTACCCCATGACGCTGCAGCCCGGCTCCGAAGTCGGACAGAAGCACATGGAATTCTCGATCAACGGCGGCGGCGCCCGGGTCACCGCCGAAACGTTCAGCGGTGGCGTCACAGTCGAGCGGCCCGGCCACTCTTCCCACGAGGACTAGACCCCGATGCGAACCATCCTTCGCGGTACCATTGCGCTCGCGGCCCTCGCCGCGCTCGCCGCTCCGTTAGGCGCCCAGACGGCCGATGCGCAGAACGGCGACACGTTCGATTGGTCGGGGGCCGTTCCCGCCGGCAGCTGGCTGCGGGTGAAAAATCTGAATGGCGCCGTGGACGTGGAAGCAGCCTCCGGCGACCAGGCCTCGGTGCACGCAGTCAAAGAGTATCACGGCAACGCCGATCCGAAACGCGTCCACTTCGTCGTCACCAAGGACGGCAACAACGTCACCGTGTGCGCGCTCTGGCACGAGGGCGACTCGTGCGATGAAAACGGCTACCACTCGCACAGCGATGGCAATCACAACGACAACGTCTCCGTGCACTTCACCGTCAAACTGCCCAAGGGCGTCATGGTGAACGCCGGTACGGTCAACGGTGAGGTCCGGGTGAGCGGCGCTACGGCGCCGGTCAAAGCCTCGACGGTGAACGGATCAATCGAAGCGACCACGACCAGCGGACCGGTCGACGCGACCACCGTGAACGGCGACGTACACGTCCGCATGGACGCGCTCACAGGCGACGGCGACCTGCGCTACAACACGGTCAATGGCTCGATCACGGCGGACCTCCCGGCCAACCTCAACGCGGAGATCGACCTCGAGACCGTCAACGGCTCGCTGACGTCCGACTTCCCGATCACGCTCACCGGGAGCATCAACCCGCGCCACCATATCCACGCGACCATCGGATCCGGCGGCCGGCACATCGAGTTCCACACAGTGAACGGCAGCGTGGAGCTCAAGAAACTCAGCTGACCGCGCCCTCGTAGGATACAGTGCGGGTGCACGCGCCCCGCCCCGCCCGCGTGCCGCGGGTGCGGCGGGGCTCGATCGTTAGGCACTCGCGACGTCCCACTCGATTGCACACGAGGTCGACATGAGCCGGGTACTGATGGGCGTTGGCGTGGCCGCTGCGTTAGTCGCCGCCGGATGCGTGCATACGTCGCACTACGAATCGAACGCCTTCGCCTGGAACGGCGCCGTGCCCGCCGGGCACTGGGTGCACATCCACAATCTGAACGGCACCATCAGCGTGATCCCGAGCACCGGCGCGAACGTCGAGGTCCATGCCTCCAAGCGCTGGTCGCGCGGTGGCGACATGGTGCACTTCATCGAGAGTGCCGGGGACGACGGCGTCACGATCTGCGCCGTGTACCACGAGGGCGACAGCTGCAGCCCCAACCACTATTCGAGCAACGAGCACCACGGGCTCTTCGCCAGCCTGTTCGGCCAGCACAGCGATGCGCGCGTGGATTTCATCGTGAACATCCCGGCAGGGGTCAACCTCGACCTCGGCAGCATCAACGGGTCCGTTCGCGCGTCGGGCACGTCGGGAACGGTCGACGCGAAGGTGGTCAATGGCGACATCGACATCGCGTCGCATCAAGGCGCGCTGGATCTGGTCACCGTGAACGGAAGCGTGACGGCCGCGCTCGATACGCTTCCCGCCATGGGCGACATCTCGATGAAGTCGGTGAACGGCTCGGTCACGGCCGTATTGCCGCCCAAGCTCGATGGGACCGTGGACTTCTCCACCGTCACCGGACACATCTCCAACGGCTTCCAACTGACCACCGACGGGCCGACCAGCACGAGGAAGCTCAGCGGCACCGTGGGCGCCGGCGGATCGCGACACATCGAGCTGTCCACGGTCAACGGCAGCGTCACGCTCCTCAAGCACGCCTGACACCTTCTGCCTAACCGAAAGTGAGACGCGGGGTGGCCGGTTCGCCGGCCACCCCGCGTCTCCTTTTCCGTCAAAGGCGGACGTCTAACGCGAACGGGTCACATGCCGGCGGCGACGTCTCCCAGAACCGTTGCCGTGACCAGACCAGATCCGCCGCTCACCGGCCTGAAATCGCGTCGCGGCTCGAAATGCTCGGCGCGCAGGCTCGCCAGCTCGATTCTCGATACATCCAGCGTCTTCCAGCCGTGCTCGGCCGTATCGTTGCCGAACCCGCTCACTTGATATGCCTCCAAGACCTCGGTGCCGTCGGGCTTCCGAAGGATGGCATGCGGTTGCACTGCGAACGGAGCGCCTCCGGCGTACGAGAGGTCGAGTACTCTCCGGTCCTCGAGCGCCTGCATGATGATGTCGCGGTACACGTCTCCTCCTAAAATCGAGCGATCGGACCTGGCGGACCGATCTGCCTGTCGCACAGAGCTTACTGATTGTCCGCCACGTTCGCTAGCGACCTCGCCACAGTGCCGTAGCGCGTTGCGTGCCCGCTCATACATTTCGCGCGTGCCGTCGCACATCGCCCTTCCTTGCACCGTGCGCCGACTCCCGCTCGCGCTCGCTGCGCTCGCACTGGCCACTGCCGGCCTGCACGCCCAGGACACGTCGGCCACGCGTGACACGCTTTCAGCACGTGCGGTAGCCGCGCAGCCCGACACGAGCGCAGCCGACTCCCTTGCCGCGCGGGCCGAGTCACGCGCGCGGGCGCGCGACCGCCGCAGCTTCCGGACGCATTTCGTGTTCGGATTCGTGACCAGCATTCTGGCGCACGAAGCCGGACATGTCGTGGCATCGCTCGCTGTTGGCGCACATCCGTCGTTCGGGTTCAACGAGTTTCGTCCGACGATTTACTCGGGCATCGACGCGAGCCTCCATCCCACGAAGCAATTCATTTTCTCGAGCGCAGGACTCACCGTTCAGTCCTTGCTCGACGAATCGATTCTCGACGTTCCCCATCGCGGCGGGTCGGCCTTCGAGCGCGGGATCCTGGCCGGCGGCATAGGCACGGTCCTCTTCTACATCACGCTCGGCCGCAACGGGTCGGTGAGCGACGTCGCGTACATGGCGCAGACGTCCAAGCTGTCCAAAGATCAGGTGTCGCTGATTTACGGCGGTATCGCAGCATTGCACGCGGTGCGAATTCATGGCATGGCCAAGTACGCGCACTTCTTCACGGCGCCGAGTGATCGAGGAGGGATGAAGGTCGGAATGCGGATCGACGGCGATTTCGGCGACTGATCGTCCACGCCGCGGGCGTTGTCACGGCATCAGTTCGTAGATGGCGCCGTCGTGCGTGCGTACCACGAGATGCACGCGTTGCGGGACGAGCTGCAGCAACGCGGTAGGCGTGGCCGCAAACTGGCTGGACCGGTTGAACGCCACGATCAGTCCGTGCTCGTGCGCTACCACCTCCGCCACGGCCTGCGCTGTGTCGCGAGTCGGCGCCTGTGGGAGCGCGCGCGACCAGCGGTTCGCGTGAAAGTAGAGTGCGGTAGTGTAGTTCGTGTACAGCGGTCGGGCCGCCGCGTGATCCCGCACCCACGCAATGAGCGGGGATCCGAACCAGCTCTCGTCTGCGTAATCGTTACCCGTCTCCTCGGCATAGCTGCCTTGTTGGGCCGTGACCCACGCCGACGCGCCGCACCACGCCATGAGGAGAGTGGCCGCCACGACACGCGCTGGTCGGCGCCAGCCCCGCCAACCGTTGCGCACCGCGAGCGCGACGGCCACGATCACCAGCAACATGAGCGGCGACAGCAATCGCTCGTCTAACGGAATGGCCGGATCGGCGAATATCCGCGCCGTGACCACGACGGCCACGTAGCACGTTGCCATCACCCCGATGGCCGCCACGGCCCTCGGCGTGCGATCGTCCACCGTCTCGTCCGTGGTCGGCGCGCGGCCTGTACCGAGCACGCGCGCCCGCACATCCCATCGGCGGGCAGCGTCGCGGCCTAACGCAACGAGGGCGACGCCCGCGATCATCGCCGGGATGATGCGCCACAGACCACCCACGAGCGGCGCCGCCCAGGTGACCACCGTGCGCGCGCCCTCGTGCAGCGTCGGCGCGATCTGGCCGTACACGCTGAATTCGCGGATACCGCCGCCGTGCGTCTCGAGGCGCGTGCGGATCATCCACGCGATGAGCACCGCTGCACCCGGAGCCACGCCCGCAACCGCGCGCCGCACGCGCTCGCGCAGCGTGCCGGAGCGGGCGAATCCCCACACAGCGACGGCCGCGACGACGGACACGCCCGCATACCGCACCATCGCCGACGCCGCGGCTGCGACGCCAGCGGCAACCGGCGATCTCGGACGGACGATCATGCACGCGAGGGTGACCGCCATGAGCGCGAAAAACAGCGGCTCGCTGAGGACGTCGAGGTACACGTACGCGACGGCCGGCGTGACCGCGACGGCGATCGCGGCGATGGCGCCGGCGATGCGCCCTTCGGCCCAGCTCGCGATGAGAAACACGATGGCGATGAGCACCAGCGCCGCGACCCCGTTCACCACCCGCGCCGCCTGCACGGGGTCTGCGCCTAACGCAACGGGTGCGGCGAGCACGGTCGACAATCCCGGCGGAAAGTGGGACAGCGGCTCGGCGCTGTCCGGGCTGTCCCAGCTGTCGTCCGGTACCTCGAGCGTGCCGTGCGCCGCGAGCGATTTGGCGGCCGCCACGTATTGCACGGCGTCGGGATCGAGACCCGGTCCCGCGGGCTGCGTCCAGTCGAACACGAACCAACACGCGATGGCGCCGAGGAGAACTGCCAGCGGGACGCGGAACGAGGGAAGGCCGGAGGACGGTGTTCGGAGTAACATGCCGGGCCGAAGTATACCCCAACCACGACTCGTTCGCCCGTGGCCCGCTCCCGCAAACGCGTCGCCTCTGTCGTTCGCGACCCGTTCCGCGTATCGTGTTTGCTCCTCCAATCGCCGTCACCATGGTCACGATCCACACGCTGGGCGGTCTGTCCCTGCGGGGTGTCGTCGGCTTCGACGACGCGACACCCGACAATCGGCGCGCCATGGCCCTGCTGGCGCTGCTGGCCGTTGCCAGTGAGCGCGGTGTGGATCGTGACCGTGCGCGCGAGCTCCTCGGCCTGCCCGACCGGCAGGAGCCGGATGCGCTAACGGTGACCGTGGATGTGATCCGGAATGCCGCCGGTCCGGGCGCGATTCGGACGGACCAGGCATTGCACGTGAACCTCGCCGTCGTGCGCGCCGACGTGGCCGAATTCGAGCGCGCGCTCGACGATCGCGACGCGCGCACCGCGGTTGCGCTGTACACCGGTCCGTTTCTCGGCGGGTTCTCGCTGGCTGACACACCGGCATTTGACCAGTGGGTCATCCGTGAGCGCGAACGGCTGGAGCGACGTCTCCGAAGCGCGCAGGCGATGCTCGCGTTGCGCAACACGCCCACCGGTCGCACCGCCGGGATTCCCGCCCTCAAGCGACCCGCGTCGGCCACGCCGAGGTCGGAGACGGCGCTCGACGCCGCGCCGCGGGCGGCCGCCCAAAGTCGCGAACGCGGGGCAATCATCGGCGGACGGTATCGCGTGTTAGGCGAGCTGGGCCGCGGTGCCATGGCGGCGGTGCTGTTGGCTCGCGACATCAAGCACGAGCGCGACGTCGCGATCAAGTTCGTGCGGTCGGACGCCGCCGACGCGAACGCCCTCGCCCGGTTCCAGCGCGAGATCGCGCTCGTCGCGGGGTTGCAGCATCCGCACATCCTGCCGCTGTACGACTCCGGCGAGTCGGGCGGGTCGCTGTACTACGTGATGCCGTACATCGCCGGGCAATCCCTCCGCGAGCGGCTCGACGCCGGGCACGCTCTTCCGTTAGGCGAGGCGCTCCGTATCGCCCGCGAGGCCGGCGACGCGCTGGCGCACGCGCACGCGCACGGCGTCATCCACCGCGACGTGAAGCCCGCCAACATTCTGCTCTCCGGCGGCCACGCGCTGGTGGGCGACTTCGGGATCGCGCGCGGCACGCCCCGCGCCGCGGGCCGCCGCCTTACGGACGACGGCTTCGCGGTCGGCACCCCCGCGTACATGAGCCCGGAGCAGGCATGCGGCGATCCGGTGGACGCGCGCAGCGACGAGTACAGTCTGGCGTGCGTGCTCTACGAAATGCTGGCCGGGACGCCGCCCTTCCCCGGCTCCCGCGGCCAGTCCGCACTCGCCCAACGCTTCCTCGCCGATGCCGCTCCGTTAGGCGAGAAGCGCCCCGACACGCCCGCGCCCGTCGCGCGGGCCGTCGCCACCGCCCTCGCCCGCTCGCCGTCCGAGCGCTTCGCCGGCGTCGCCGAGTTCCTCGCCGCATTCGAGAGCACGTCGCCGGCCGAACGTGGCCCGACGCGTTTCTCGCGTGTGCGCCGGTGGTTCGGTCTCTCGCTGCCTGTGGTCGCGCTGGTCGCGGCCGGCGTGCGACCAGGCTGATGATGGTCCGGCGGGGGTTGCCTCGTCCCCCGCATCCGCCGTAAGAATGAACGGAACCCTTCGCGCCCGCACGGCGGGCGTCTTCGATTGGCACATGGGAGTGAACTCGTGACATCGCTTGACACCGAGCGCGTCCGCGCGCCTCGCGGGACGACCCTGTCCTGCAAAGGATGGCAGCAAGAGGCCGCGCTCCGCATGCTGATGAACAACCTCGATCCGGACGTGGCCGAGCGTCCGGATGATCTGGTGGTGTACGGCGGCACGGGAAAAGCCGCGCGCGATTGGGCCTCGTTCGACGCCATCGTCGCGACGCTCCGTCGCCTCGAGCACGACGAAACGCTCCTCGTCCAGAGCGGAAAACCGGTGGGTGTGTTCCGCACGCATCCCGGTGCGCCGCGCGTGCTCATCGCCAACGCGAATCTGGTCGGCCGGTGGGCCACGTGGGACGTGTTCCGCGAGCTCGAGCGGCAAGGCCTAACGATGTACGGGCAGATGACCGCCGGCTCGTGGATCTACATCGGCTCGCAGGGCATCTTGCAGGGGACGTACGAGACATTCGGCGCCGTGGCCCGCCAGCATTTCGGCGGCACGCTCGCCGGACGATTCGTGCTCACGGCCGGACTCGGCGGCATGGGCGGCGCCCAACCGCTCGCGGCGACGATGCAAGGCGCCGCATTTTTAGGCATTGAGGTGGATCCGGCTCGCATCGCCAAGCGCGTCGCCTCGGGCTATTGCGACCGGCAAACCGCGAGCCTCGACGAGGCGCTGGCGTGGATCGCCGAGGCACAGGCGGCACGCACACCGCTGTCGGTGGGACTCGTGGGCAACGCCGCCGACGTGTTGCCGGAGCTGGTGCGGCGCGGCGTGGTGCCCGACGTCGTCACGGACCAGACGAGCGCGCACGACACGCTCAACGGCTACGTGCCGGCGGGACTGTCGCTCGAGGCGGCGGCCGACCTCCGGCGCACCGACCCGGCGCGCTACGTTAGGCAGGCGACGGCGTCGATCGTCGAGCACGTGCGCGCCATGCTCGCGCTTCGCGCGCGCGGCGCCATCACGTTCGACTACGGCAACAACCTGCGCACCGTCGCCCACGACGCCGGCCTCGCCGACGCGTTCGCGTTCCCCGGGTTCGTGCCGGCTTACGTCAGGCCGCTGTTCTGCGAGGGCAAAGGACCGTTCCGCTGGGTGGCGCTCTCGGGCGATCCCAAGGATCTCGCGCGCACCGACGAGCTCGTGCTCGAGCTGTTCCCCGACGACGAGCACCTCGTGCGCTGGATCACGCTCGCCCGCGAGAAAGTGCAGTTCCAGGGGCTGCCGGCGCGCATCTGCTGGTTAGGCCAAGGCGCGCGAGCGCGTTTTGGCGTGGCGCTCAACGATCTCGTCGCCTCGGGCGAAATCTCGGCGCCCATCGTGATCGGACGCGACCACCTCGACACGGGAAGCGTCGCGTCGCCGTTCCGCGAAACCGAATCGATGCGCGACGGCAGCGATGCGATCGCCGACTGGCCCATTCTCAATGCGCTGCTCAACGTGGCCAGCGGCGCATCCTGGGTGTCGTTCCATCACGGCGGCGGCGTGGGCATCGGCAACTCGCTCCACGCCGGCCAGGTGATCGTGGCCGACGGCACCCCGGAAATGCGCGTGCGGCTCGAGCGCGTGCTGACCAACGATCCGGGCATCGGGGTGGCGCGGCACGCGGATGCCGGCTACGACATCGCCATTCGCACGGCGCGGGCGCAGGACATCGACATCCCGATGCTCGACCGGTAGGCGGCCGGAACTCCGTTAGGCGGGTGGGTAGACCTCCACGCCGTCGATGAACGCCCAGTCGCACGCGTTCGGACGAAAGTTGTACAGCCAGTGGTCCACGCTCGGCGCGTCGATCACCGCGAAGTCGGCGCGCTTGCCGGGCTCGAGCGATCCGATCTCGGCCTCGAGGCCGACGGCGCGCGCCGCATAGATCGTCGCGCCTTTGAGCGCCTCGGCCGGCGTCATGCGCTGCATCGTGCACGCCAGCGTGAGCGCCAACGGCAGGTGCGCGCTCGGCGCCGAGCCCGGGTTGAAGTCCGTCGCCACCGCCACCGGGACGCCGGCCGCGATGAACCGCCGTGCCGGCATCGGCGGCTGACGCAAGTACAGCGTTGCTAACGGAAGGCTGACGGCGACGACGCCCGCCGCCGCCATCGCCGCGATGCCGGCATCCGAGGCGTGCTCGAGGTGGTCCGCCGAGATCGCGTGCACCTGGGCGGCGAGCGCCGCACCGTCGCCGTCGCTCAGCTGGTCCGCGTGCAGCTTCGCGGCGAGGCCCGCGTCGCGCGCCGCGCCCAGAATGCGACGTGCTTCGTCCACCGTGAATGCGCCGCGCTCCACGAAGACGTCGCAGCACGCGGCCAGGCCGTCGCGCGCCGCCGCCGGGATCATCTCGTCCGCCACCAGCGCGACGTACGCCTCGCGCCGATCGCGCATCTCGGGCGGCACGGTGTGCGCGCCTAACAATGTCGGCACGATGCGTTGCGGGCCCGCGGCCGCCAGATCGCGATAGACGCGCAGGAGCCGCAGCTCCTCCCGCACCGTGAGTCCGTAGCCGCTCTTGCACTCCACGGTCGTGATGCCTAACGACAGCATCTCCCGCAGAAAGGCCGAGCACTTGTCGATCAAGTCCTCCGACGACGTCGCGTGCGTCTGCGCGACCGTCGACGCGATGCCGCCGCCGGCAGCCGCGATCTCCTGATAGCTCTTCCCCTGAATGCGCTCGACGAACTCGTTCGCGCGCCAGCCGCCGAATGCGAGATGCGTGTGGCAGTCGATGAGGCCGGGAATCACCAACGTGCGCGACGAGCCCCGGGAGGTCGGCTCGTCCATGACGTACTCGGCGGGCAGCGCTGCGTCCGGTCCCACCCACGCGATGCGTCCGTCGCGCCACGCGAGCGCGGCGTTCGCGATCGGATGGACGTCGCCCTGGCCGCCGTCGGCAGCACAGGTGGCCAGCATGCCAATGCCTCGCATTACACCCACGATCCCAGTCTCACGTGTCCGGAGTGTGGGCGAAACGCTCGCCTGTGCGCTCGCCGTTCGCAAGACGCGGGACGGCGGCCGGCATCGGAAGTGTGGGCGCGCGATACGTCACCGGCAGCGCGATTCCGATGTCGAGCAGCGCACGCGACACGACCCACCCGCGCAGAAACGGGCTGTCGAATTCGTATCGCGCGCCGCGCTCCTCGCGCACGAGCCGTCCCGCATCGACGAGCGCCGCCAGCGCCTGCGACACCGCGCTGCTCGACGCGAGGCCGAAGCGCCCGGTCGTCTCGGCCGACGTGAGGCCCTCGCCGGCCACCGCGAGCGCGCGCAGCACGTTCTGCTGGTGCGGCGTGAGCTGCTGCCAGAAATCCGCGAAGGCGTCGTCGCGCTCGGCTACGCAGTCGGCGAAGGCGAGATCGGCGTCGTGCGCCTCGGCTTTCCCGGTGACGCTCGCGCGATCGAAGCAGGTACGCGCGACCTGCGTGATGTCGCGCGTGCGCGGGCCCGCGACGTCCATGATGCGCGCGCCGACGCCATCGCTAACGACGCCCGCGCCGCGCATCCGCTGCTCGATCCACGACGCGAAATAGGCCGGCTCGATGGGGCCGAAGTAGAGCACGTCGAGCATGTCGTAGAACGCGCGGCCCGGCTCGATCATGCGGCGGATGAGGTGCGGCTTGGAACCGGCGAGCACGTAGCTCACGTAGTCGTGGCGCTGGATGACGCCGCGCAGATGCCACTCGGCGTCCTCGCCGCCGAAGCGGGCGATGTCCTGGAATTCATCCAGCACCAGCCCGATGGTCACGCCGCGGTCGCGCGCCAGGTCGTTCACCGCATCGAGGACGCTGCCTAACGTCGCCCGCTGGTCTTCGAGGTCGGCGCGGCGGAGCTGGAGCGAGACGGTGGGCAGGAGGAGTCCGGTGGCACGGTCGGCCGTGAGCGAGACCGTGGCCTGGAGGCGCATGGCGAGGTCCGCCGCCACGTTCTTCCACCGTTTGCCTAACGCAGCCGCCGCGCCCTGGAGGATGCGGTTGGAGACGTCGGCCACGGTGGACGCCGTGGAGAGGTCGGCCACGAACGCGTGCCCGCGCTGGCGGTTCACTTGATCGACGGCCAGCGCGAGCGCGGAGCTCTTCCCCATACGGCGATACCCGTAGACGAGCAGCTTGCTCGCCGGTCGACGCAGCGCGTCGCGGATGCGCGTGAGCTCGGCCACGCGGTCGGTGAAGAATTCGCCGGTGACGAGCCCGTGGATGCGGAACGGATTCTCGGCCATGGATATCTCAGAGCAGGTGCTTTCACGAAGTGCCGTCTTACTAAGCAGTTGCTTAGGAAGAAGCCGCTGAGGAGCAAATCGCCCCTAGAGTGCATCTTGTCTCTTCGGTATCTATTCGGTATCATCGTTTCCCCGCAACCCCCAGCAGCCTTATGCAGCAACCCGTTCTTTTTTCCGCCGCCGTCGAGCGTTCTCTCCGCCAATTGCCGGTCATTGGCGAGCAGCGCGACATCACGTACTACAGCAGTCACGCCCGGAGCATCCTCAACGGGCCCGAGATCACGGGGATGGGGTTCTGGTCGATCAACCCGTACATCGGCTGCGCGTTCGGGTGTGCGTACTGCTATGCCCGCTACGCGCACCGTTACGTGATGGAGCGCGCCACCGACGCCGACCGTCTGACCGGCGCCGCCGAGCAGGACGTCGGCGGGGGGCGCATGCCGCCCTGGTTGGCGTTCGAGCGTCACATCTTCGTCAAACGCAACGGGCCTGAGCTGTTGGCGCGCACGCTCCGCCACGGGAGCGACCGCTTTCGCGCGCTGGCCGAGGGCGATTGGATCGCCATCGGGACGGCCACGGATCCGTATCAGCCGGCGGAGCGCCGGTTCGCGATCACGCGCGGCATCCTGGAGGTGTTGGCCGAGCATCCGGGGCTCCACGTCTCGATCACCACCAAGAGTCCGTTAGTCACGCGCGACGTGGACCTGCTGGCGCGCATCGCCCGGCATTCATCGATCAGCGTGCACGTGTCGTTGATCACGGTGAACCGGGCGCTGGCGCGGCGGATCGAGCCGCGCGCGCCCACGCCGGACGCGCGGCTGCGTGCGATCGCGCGGCTCAATGAGGCGGGGGTGGCCGTGAGCGTGAACTGCATGCCGGTGCTGCCGGGCATCACCGACCATCCGCGCGATCTCGAGGCGCTGGTCGAGCGAGTGGCGGAGGCGGGCGCGTCGCACATTTCCACGGGCGCGCTGCGATTGCAGCACGAAGCGCGCAAGCGGTATCTGCCGTTCATCGCCAAGGAGTTTCCGGAGCTCGCGTCGCGCTACGCGCGCGCCTATGCGCACGCGTACATGCCGGGCGACGCGTATCGCGAGCGGTTGGCGGCGCTCATGACCCGGCTCTGCCGCGCGCACGGCCTGCGCCGCAAAACCTACGACGGCGATGACGCCGACTCGGCCGCCGCGGCCTCCGACGCCGACGCTTCTCAGTTAGGCGCCGAGTTGGCGCCTAACGATTTGCAGCTCGCGTTGGCGCTGTGAGCCGGCCGTGACGGCAGCCGCATCGGCGCTCGTTCCGGCGGTCGCGCCGGCGTTGGCGAGCGCCGCCGAGCGCCGCCGCACCGTGGCCGAGCTGCGCAAGCTGCTGCCGAACGGCGCGTCGCCCGGCGCGGCATCGGGGCTCTCCACCGGCATCGCCGCGCTCGATGCCGCGCTGGCCACGCACGGCATTCCGCGCGGCCGCCTCACCGAGCTCCTGGGCCGCCGGGGCAGCGGGAAGACGACGCTCCTCCGCGCGCTGGTCCACGCCACCGTGCGCCGTGGGTTAGGCGTGGCCTATGTCGACGCCGCGCGCGCCCTCGCCCCGCGCGACTGGGCATCGCTCGGCACCGACGATGGGTTCTGGGTGGTGCGGCCGCGCGATCCGGCGCGCGGCGCGTGGTGCGCCGACATCCTGCTGCGCGGCGGCGCGTTCGCGCTCGTGGTGCTCGACGGCGCGCCGCCGCTCAGTCCCCCGGTGGCCACGCGGCTCCTGCGATTGGCGCACGACACGAACACCGCGCTCGTGGTGACCGGCGTGGGCGACGCCGCGCCGGCCACGCAGCTCGCCGGCGCGCTCCGGCTTCGCCTAACCAGAACGCGGCACCGACGACGACACGCGATCGCCATCACGGTCGAGAAGGGGGGACGTCGAACAACTGTGGAGGTCGAGTATGTCGTCAGTGTGGCGCGTCGCGTGTGTACGCATCCCGAGGTTCCCGATCGCCGCGGCGTGGAACGCCCGCGCTCGAGACGCGGCGCGCAACGCGCCGCCGAGCCTAACGCACGGCCCGTCCTCGCCCGCTCCCGTCGCGCCGCCGAGCCTCCCGAGCTCGACGAGCGGCTCCTCGGCGCCGGCGTGGGATGAACAGCCGTTGGCGCTGGTGGATGGAACGCGGCTCAGCGCCGTGTCGTCGGCGGCGTCGCGGGCGCGCGTGCGGCCGGGCATGACAGTGCCCGAAGCGCGGGCGGTGTGCGCCGCGCTCGCGGTCCTTCCATGGTCTGATGATATGATCTCCGCGGAGACCACCGCCGTCACCGCCGCGCTCCTCGCCGCCAGTCCGCAGGTGACGCCGGCGGCCGGCGAGCCCGGCCTGTGGTGGGTGGGCGCCGCCGGATTCGATGCGTTAGGCGGCGAGCGCGCGCTCGCCAAGGCGCTGGCCGACGTGGGCCGGCGCTGGCACCCGCGGACGCGCGTGGCGATCGCCGGCTCGTGCGTCGCCGCGCGCGCCGCCACCTGGGCCGTGGGCGCCACCGCGGGCCCGGTGCGCATTCCGTTAGGCGGAGACGCGCGCTACCTGGTCCGCGCTCCGCTCGCGCTCATCCCCATGGATGACGAGATGCGCGACACCCTCGCCGCGCTCGGCCTCCGCGACGCCGGCGCGTTCGCCGCCCTCGAGGCGGAGGACGTCGAACGCCGCTGGGGCGACGACGGACTCGCCGCGTGGCGCCTGGCACGCGGCGAGGACGCGCGGCGTCCCGTGCTCGCCCGCCTTGGCCCCCCGCGCACCGTGGACGCCGAGCTCGCCGCCCCCACGCCGACGATGGAACCCGTGCTGTTCCTCGCGCGCGCGGCGTTGGACACGCTCGCGTCGGCGCTCGTGGCCGATGGACGCGCCGCCGCCGTCGTCGCGATCACGCTCACGCTCGACGATGCGCGGAGCGCGCTTCCCGGCGCCGGCACGCGGGCGCACACGGTGACGCGCGAGATCCGCATCCCGCGCCCAACGGCGCGCGCCGCGCATCTGTTCGACCACTGCCGCGCGCTGCTCGAGCGATGGCCGCTCACCGCGCCCGCCTGCGGCGTGCGCGTGTCGATCACCGCCACGGCGCCACTCGCCGGCGAGCAGGGCGACCTGCTCGCCACCGAGTGGCGCGATCCGGCGGCCATCGACGCCGCACTCGCGCGCTTGCGCGCGGAGTTAGGCGCCGATGGCGTCGTGAAACCCGTCGCGCGCGACGAGCACGCGCCGGACCGCGCCGGCGCGTGGGTGCCGGGCGATGCCGATGCCGGCGATGGCAATCCCGGCGCGACACCGGGAACCGCGAATACCGATGCCGAGCGCAGCGCGCTCCGCTTGCTCGAGACGCCGGAGCCGGCCGTGGTCGCGTGCGACGGCGACGCCCCACGCGCCATGCGCTGGCGGGGACGCCGCATCGCGCTCGCGCACGTGACCGGCCCCGAGCGCATGTCGGGCGACTGGTGGCGCGACGACGGCTATCGCCGCACCTACTGGCAAGGCGAAGGGGACGGCATGGAGCTCGTGTTGTTCCGCGAGCGCGACGCGTGGTACGTGCAGGGCTGGTACGACTGATGCCGAACGCCGGGTACGTCGAGCTCCACTGCCACTCTGCCTATTCCCTGCTCGACGGCGCATCGCACCCCGATGCACTCGTCGCCCGCGCGAAGCGGCTCGGCCTCCCCGCTCTCGCGCTCACCGACCACGACGAGTTGGGCGGTGCCGTCGCCTTCGCGCAGGCCGCCGGCGATGCCGGGTTAGGCGGCATCATCGGCGCCGAGATCACGGTTAGGCACGAGTCGCCGCCGTCCGACGCCGGCGACTCCCACCTCGTGCTGCTCGCCGAGTCGCGCGAGGGCTACGCCAACCTGTCCACGATCATCACCCGCGCGCGCATGGAGAGCGCGCGCGGACAGCCCGGCGTGTCGCTCGACCTCATCGCCGGTCACGCCGACGGCCTCTTCGCGCTCACCGGATGTCCGCGCGGCGTGGTACCGCGCCGCGTTGCGCGCGGAGATTTCGATGGCGCGCGCGAGGCGGCGGCCACGCTGGCCGACATCTTCGCGGCCCGAGTGGCCATCGAATGCTGGGACCACGGCCTGGAGGAGGAACGCCGCGTGGTCCCGCAGCTCATGGCGATCGCGCGCGCCTTGGGCATTCCGTGGGTGGTGACCAACGACGTGCACTATGCCGAGCCCCGCGGCCGGATCGTGCACGACGTGCTCACCGCGCTCCGCCATCAGCGCACGCTCGACACCATGGGGACGAGACTCCGGCCTAACGGAGAATGGTACCTGAAGAGCGCCCGGCAGATGGCGCGCCGCTGGCAGCAGCACCCCGACGGTCTCCGCGCCACGCTCGCTTTAGCCGAGCGCTGCGCGTTCCGGATGCACGAGCTCACGCCGACGCTCCCCGCCTTCCCGCTCCCGCCCGGCGTCACGGCCGACGAATACTTGGCTCGGTTAGTCGAGGCCGGGGCGGCGGAGCGGATACCGGGGATCGGGGAAGCGGCGGCTCCGCCGCCTGCGGGAAGCGCGCGCCAGAGGCGCGCGCCGGGAAACGGCGGCTGGCGCCGCCTCGGGGAACGGGGACTGCACGTCGAGTTCTCCTCGGGCGGAGTCGTTTCCCCAATCCCCACGGCCGGTAGGCCGCTTCCCCAAGGCGGTGCAATCGCCGCTTCCCGGCCAGTTAGGCCACTTCCCCCAGGCGGCGGAGCCGCCACGTCCCTCTATCAGACCCAGATCGCCCACGAGCTCGACGTCATC
>JANWIK010000078.1 GCA_025449955.1 Gemmatimonadaceae bacterium | reverse complement strand
CGGTGCAAGGCGATCTGTGAACCTCAGCTGCTTCTCCAGCCGGGACTGATCCGCACGCACATCTTCTCCGGCCCGCGCGTTCGCGACTTGTCCACCGGCGCCGTGTCGCGGGTCCAGGGCCAAACCAGCAGCTTGGTCGTCCTGACGGGCACCGCGAAGACGGCGATCCCGCTCACGTCGGTCTTCTTCAACGTCTCGTGGTTGCCTAACGCAACGGCGCACGAAAATCCGTACACCGAATACACGGCCAGCCAGATCGGCGCGCAGAACATTCGCGCGAACTCGCCGGCCGTCGACATGGGCGCGTTCGTGTCTGTGCTGCCGAAAACCAAGACCTTCGGCGTGCTCGCCATCAACCTCCAGGTGGCGGACCAATTCAGCGCCGCGGCGCGACCCACCGACAAGAGCGACTACACGCACAAGCTCGACCTGACGGCGATCGGTGCGTGGAGCCTGTTCTCGCGCCTCGGCATCCCGTACCTCAAGAACGTCGACGTCCTCACCGTGTTCGACTACGTGGCGACGGGCCTGCCGAAGGCCGGCGACCAAGTCCCGTTAGGCGAGCGCGTGTTCCTCGATGACGCGCACTCGGCGTCGCTCGAGGTCCAGTTGTCGTTCCCGCTGGCGCCGCTGTTTCCAAAGTCATGACGGGACCGGAGTGCTCGATGCAACCACGAAATTGGAGCATGATGACGATGGGCGTGGCGCGCGGCGGCCGTCTCGGATGGGCGGCGTGCCTCGCCGTTGCCTCGCTCGGCGCATGCACGCAGGACGCGCCGCGACAGGCGCACGCAAGCGAGGCCTCGCGCTTCGATGTCGCAACTGCCCAACGCGCGCACGACGCGGCCATGCGCGACTCGACCCAATGGCCGGCCTACGGCCGCGACTACTCGAATCAGCGGTGGTCGACGCTCACCTCGATCGACACGGCGAACGTGTCCACCCTGCGACCCGCGTGGGTGCATCACTCCGGCATTCCACACGCATCGGAAACGAATCCGATCGTCGTCGATTCGGTCATGTACTTCACGACGGCGCTCAACAACGTGTTCGCCGTCGACGCGCGAACGGGAAAGACACTCTGGCAGTACGCGTACCCGTACGAAGGCCACACGGTGGTGGACTGCTGCTCGACCAACAACAAAGGTGTCGCGGTGTACGGCGGCCGCGTGTTCATGGCGACGGTCGACGCGCGGCTCATCGCGCTCGATGCCGGCACCGGTCGCCCCGTGTGGACGGTGCAGGTGGGCGACAACGAAGCCGGTTACCACATGACCGGCGCACCCACGGTTGTGGACGGTCTCGTCATCACCGGCGTGAGCGGCGGCGAGCAAGGCTGCCGATGCTACGTGGACGCGTACGATGCGGCCGACGGACATCGCGTGTGGCGCTGGTACACGATACCGAGTCCCGCCGAGGGCGGGTGGTGGGGCAAGTGGCGCGCGGCCGACGACTGGGGCATGTCGTTCTCGCGCGACCTCGAGACCGAGCACGCGGACAGCGCGAAATATCCCGACGCCTGGCGTCACGGCGGCGGTCCGATGTGGCAGCATCCGGCGTACGATCCGGCGACGGGTCTCCTGTTTCTCGACACCGGCAATCCCGCGCCCGACATCGACGCGTCCGTCCGTCCCGGCGACAACCTGTACACCGACTGCATCGTCGCGCTCGACGTGAAGACGGGCAGACTCCGGTGGTACTTCCAGGAAGTGTCGCACGATGTATGGGACTACGATGCAACTACGCCGCCGGTGCTGGTCGACGTCGCCGACGGCAGCGGCCGCGTCACCAAAGCGGTGGCCGAGGCAGGCAAGGATGGGTTCGTGTACGTGCTGGATCGCGCGACCGGGAAGCCGATTCGCAAGAGCGCGCCGTTCGTGCCGTTCCTTCACTACATGGTGCGGCCGGACACGGCCGGCATCGTGATCGCCCCCGGCCCGTTAGGCGGATCGGACTGGAGTCCGACGGCCTACAGCCCGCAGACCGGCTACCTGTACGTGGACGGCAACTACCTCCCGCACAAGTACTGGTTGGAGCACATGACGCTCAAGGAACCGGCGCAATGGTGGGGCGGCACGGTGGAAGGCCAGCCGAGCGGCACGTATGGCGTGTTCAGCGCCGTGGACCTCCGCACGGGACGCGTGGCGTGGCGCGACAGTCTGTCCAAGCCGATCATCAGCGGCGTGTTGGCCACCGCCGGCGGCGTGGTGTTCACCGGCAGCTCGGACAACCAGCTCGTGGCCTTCGACGCGCGAACCGGAAAGAAGCTCTGGAGCTGGCACACGGACGCCGCGATCAACGCGCCGCCGATCACGTACGCGGTGAACGGGACGCAATACGTGGCCGTCGCGGTGACCGGCAGCCAGACGCTCGACACCCCGCGCGGCGACGAGCTGATCGCGTTCGCGCTGCCTAACGGAGCCGCGCCGGTGGGAGCGGCCCCATGAGGCCGCGGCGCTGTGCCGTCGCCCTGGCCGTCGGCGCGGCAATCTCGTGCGCGCCGGCCCTCGCGGCACAAGCGGGGCACAACGCGCCGCACGAAACGACGGCTCAGCCCGCATCGCGCGCGCCCAAAGTGAAGACGCACGATGATCTCCAGCCCGATACGCTGCCCACGCTGCCCGCGGGGATGACGACGGCGATGCTGGTGGCGGGCGACAGCATTTTCCACGGCGACGGCCATTGCTTCGCCTGCCATGGACAGGAAGCGGAAGGCATGCCCGCCGCCGGCGACGCGCTCACTGCTGGACTCAACTTTGCGCAGTACGACTGGCAGGCGATCGATTCGCTGATCACCACGGGCATGCCGCAGGAGCTGACACGAAGTCCGATCGCGATGCCGCCGCGCGGCGGCAAGTCAAACCTGACCGACGCGCAAGTGCGTCTCGTCGCCGCCTACGTCTGGGCGATCAGCCAGGCGCGCGGCGAGCCGTGGCCGGGCGGCCATCAGTCGCACGCGCCGCCCGTGCCTAACGCACCGGCGGCGACCGGCGCCACGGCCAAGCCGCGCCACGCCGCAGGGCACGTCCCGTGACGCGCCGCTACCCGGAGGAATGATGCGTACGAACGAACGAACCGTCGCGACCCGAATCGGCTGGGCGCTCGCCCTGACGATCCTCGCGGCCGGTGCCTCGATCCTGACGGCGTGCCGCCAGTCGGCGAACGCCGAGCCGGTGCAAATGATCCCCGGTGCCGATGCCCAACGCGGGGCGGCCGACATTGCCGCCATCGGGTGCGGCACGTGCCACATGATCCCGGGCATCAAAGACGCCGAAGGCCTGGTCGGGCCGCCGCTCGAACACTGGTCGAGACGGACCTACATCGCCGGCGAAGTGCCTAACACACCGGCCATGCTCATCCGCTGGATCGAGACGCCGCAGGCCATCGAGCCCGGAACCGCCATGCCCAACTTGGGCGTGACCGAGCAGCGCGCGCGCGACATCGCCGCGTACCTGTACACGCTCCGATGATCGGGCCGCGCCCTGACCGCGACGCGACTCGTCGGACCGTTTCTTGCCCTGCACGCGACTTCCCAACGCGCGCAGGTGCTCTGTGACTGTATCGACGAAAAAGTCCACGCGACGGTCGTCGGCGAGCCCGTCGCACCGCGACAAACGCCCCAAGCCGCCGTTCCCGAAACAAAGCCAGCGGCGACCGGGCATCGAAGCCAAGATGCAGCCGCGCCCGCAGTTTCTCGCGCCCGAATATCGCGGCGCGGGCCGGCTCGCAGGAAAGGTCGCGCTCATCACCGGCGGCGATTCCGGGATCGGCCGATCTGTTGCGGTGTTGTTCGCGCGCGAGGGGGCCGACGTCGCGATCGTCTACACCAAACCGGAACAGCGCGACGCCGATGAAACCAAGTCGGCAATCGAAAACGAAGGCGGCAGGTGCCTGCTCATTCCCGGCGACGTTAGGCAATCGGCCTTCTGCGATCGCGCCGTCGCGCAGACCGTCGATGCGTTGGGACGGCTCGACGTGCTCGTGAACAACGCCGCCTACCAGCAGCATCGGCGCGACATTGCCGACCTGACGGACGAGCAGCTGGAGCGTACGTTCCAGACGAACATCTTCGGATACTTCTACATGGCGCGCGCGGCCATCCCTCGAATGAAGCCCGGCGCCGCCATCATCAACACCGGCTCGATCACCGGACTCGAGGGCAGCGCCCAGTTACTCGACTATTCCGCGACCAAGGGCGCGATCCACGCATTCACCAAGTCGCTCGCCCAACTTCTCGTCGACAAGAAGATCCGCGTCAACTGCGTGGCACCCGGTCCGATCTGGACGCCGCTCAACGTGGCCGACAAAGGCGCGGCCGGCGCGGCCAAGCACGGCGAAGAAACACCCATGAGCCGCCCTGGTCAGCCGGAAGAGGTGGCGCCGAGCTACGTGTTCTTCGCGTCGAACGCCGACTCGAGCTACATCACCGGCGAGGTGTTGACACTCCTGGGCGGATCCACCACGGCCGGTTAGGCACCCCTACAGGTGCGTGCAGATCGTGGCGAGCAGCGCCTTCGCTTTGTTGTAGTCCGCCGTCTCGAGCGTCATCGCCACCAGTACGTCGTTCCGCACGGCGAACAGTTGCGTGCCGTGCAGCAGCGACGCGTTGTCCCACGGTCCTTGCAGCGTCGTGTCGGTGGTGAATCCGACTGTCGTCACCGCGCCGGGCGCGGTGGTCGGTGTGCTGGCCATGGCCATCGCCTTCTTCAAGTTCGCCGCGGTCGGCTTCATCGTGTCGAGCGGTGATGCCGCATTCGAATGCGGCTGTCCGGCGGATCCGACCATCTTCATCATCGCGCCCATCATCGCGCCCATGTTGCCCGTCGGCTTCATCGTGTCCATCGGCGAGCTCGTGGGCGCGCCTAACATGCCGCCGATGTTCGCCATCATGTGCTTCTGGATGTTGTACGCGTGGCCGCCGTTCGTCCACGTGAACGCCACCGGATACGTGCGCGATCCTTCCGCCGTCGCCACCTGGTACGTGCACTCTTCTCCCGTCGAGTCGGGAAGCGGCGCGGCGCTCAATGGGCCGATCGCCGCTTCGACCTCCGAGCGCGGTACGAGATCGCACGCATTGGCGGGGTGCGCCTTGGGCGCCGGTACCATCGCCACCGCCTTGGCGCCGTCGTAGCCTAACGGATGACCCACGCGGCCCATCGCGATCGTCGCGATCGCGACCGCGTCGCTCTTCTGGCCGCTCGCGCCGCTCACGTCCACCGTCAACAGCGTGTCTCCTTTCGTCACCAGCAACGTGCCGCCGGGCATGAACGTCGCCTGATCCCACGGGCCCGGCTCTCCGTGTTGGGCGACACGATTGGCGAGCGTGTCCATCCCCGGCGCGCCCTTCGACAATGCCGTACCTAGGGCGTTCGGAATGTTGCTCACCTTGCTCATCATCCGGCCGCCGGTCCAATCGGGCCGGATGAAGAAGCTGCGCGCGTTCGTTCCCCGATACACGCACGAGTTGCCGTCGACGGTCGGTTTGTCGTCGTCGTCCGGTGCGCGGTAGGGCGGCACGGTGAGCGCCCCGACGTACGGCGCCGCTTCGGACGCCGACACGAGCGTGCACGGATCCTGGCCGGCGGGCTCACCGCCCGCGACAGACCCGACGAGGCCGCTGCTCCCGGGCTTGGGCTGCGAGGTGTTGCTGTTGTCTCCTCGATTACATCCCGCAACTACGACCAACGTCGCGGCGACGACAGCGAGACCGCTCAGCGGCCACGAATGCGATCTGGGCATTGCATCCCCCTTGAGGCTCACTCGGTTGGCAACACGTCCGGGCGACGCAGCCGGGTGCGCGCCGATTTCGTGCGCCAAGATTCGTCGATGCCGTTATCCACGCGCTACACCGACCGTTACGCGCCGGTTATTCAGCCACGGACTTGCGTCGAGACAAAAAAAGGCGGGGGCATTGAGCCCCCGCCGGAAGGTCCTGCACAACGAATCCGGCCCGACCTAGGTGCCGAGCGGGCTGCAGTTGGTAGGAAGGTTGCGAGCAGCGCACTCGTCCTGCGGAACGGGCATCCGCGTGGGTACCTGACCGCCGGGAACTCCCAACTCGATGGTGCCGAGCAGGTTGTAGCGTCGCGCGTCGATCCATCGCGTGCCTTGCTCCCACATCAGTGAGTACCAGCGCTCGTACAACAATTCACCGACTCGATCGGCGTCGGACATCGAGTTCCAGGTCCCCGACGCGATCGCCGGCAGGTGTCCCGAGTTGGTTCTGACGAAGTTGATGTCGCTGAGCGCGTCCGTGAGATCAGCCGTGCCGAGTTCAGCTTCGGCGCGCAGGAGGATGAGCTCTTCGTCGCGGATGATCGGCACCGGGGCGTTGGGATCGGGTTGTCCGCCGGTGAAGTAGATGGTGTACTTGAGCACGCCCGTCAGCGGCACGTTGGCAATCGACCAGGGCGGCACGCGCGTGGCCCTCGCGGTCTTCTCGAGCACGCGCGCGTCGAGCGCGCCGCCCGACTGGTGTTGGGCGTGCACCAACACAAACGTATCCGCGAAGAACGTAGTCCCGTCGAGCGGCTCGGCGAGCTCGTTCTGCTGGTCGCCGGAGGCCGTCGAGAAATCGAACTCGGGCCCGACGCCTAACGACGAGGGCGTCGGGTCGATGAACGATGCCGGCAGCGTTGCCAACGCGGCCTGGAAGCAGGGTTGGCCGCACCCGGCCGTCGCCCGCAACACTTCCGCCTTCGCCTTGAGTGCGCGGTTGAACAGCAGGAAGGTGGACGGCTGATCGAAGCCGGTGTACCCGGCGGGAATGGGGAAGGGGAACGACGCGCCGTGCGTGTTCTGCAAGGCAGTTTGCGCGCTGTCCAGCAATCCGATGATGAAGCCGTAGACGCTGTCTTCGCTCACGAACGGAGCCGGCGGCGCGGTCACCGGCCGGTCGACATCCACCGGTGCGCCTAACGCAGCGCGCGTTTCGATGACGTACATGAACGCCAGCGCTTCCATTGTCTTCCCGAATCCTTGGGACGCCGACAACTCGTCGGGCGACAGGTCCTTCGCCTTCGGCGCGGCGTCGAGGTACACGTTGATCGAGCGAATGTTGTTGAATCGCCCTGCCCACTCGGATCCGCCGAATTGCGTGGACGAGAGCGGACCGAAATAGGGCTCCTGATAGTCGGGCTGGTTGTTGCCCGAGATGTTGATTCCTTCGCGGCCCATGGAGCCGACTTGCCAGATGAATCCAGTGATGTCCGAGCGCGCGCCCGAGAAGATGCCGGTCGCGGCGGCGCTCAACTTGGACCGCGTTGGATTGTTCTCGAGATCCGTTTGCGTCGGTTGGTTGCTGTTGGTGATGTTGAACCCGCCGCATGCGCCTAACGAGAGGCTGGCGGCGATGAGACACGCCGCCGCGAGCGCGGGCCCAACCCGGTGCACAGTGCGTGTCATGGTCAGAACCCCGCGGTGATGGAGAACATGAACTGGCGTGACGGCGGATACGGGCCGAGGTCGATGTTGCGCGTGATCGCTTGCTGTCCGTAGTTGCTCGATTCGGGATCGTATCCCCAGTAGTTCGTGAAGATGAGCAGGTTGCGGCCGGTGAGCTCGAGTCTGACGTTGCTCGATCCGAAGAACCGCTTGGCCATGTCCTCGGACAGCGTGTAGCCGATGCTCACTTCGCGCAGCTTGAGGAACGACGTGGACTGCACGTACGGCGTCGCGATGCCGTCGAAGCAGTCTGCGATGCGGTTCTGGCCGGCCACCGTACCGGCGTCGGAGGTCAGCTCGTTGCAGTCGTAGAGCGAGAGCGTTTGGTTCTGCGCCAGACCGCCGTACTGCCAGTCCCACAGCGACGTCAGGAAGAAGCCCTTGTACGTGAAGTCGTTGCCCATCGTCCAGTCCCAATCCGGCGACGCGTGCCCGAACGACTTCACCACGAACGATCCGTCGGGATTGATGGCCGACTGTCCGATGATCTGATCGATCGGCTGGCCCTGTTGGACGAAGAACTCGCCGAAGGCGAGACCGAAGCCCGCGGTGGATGGGCTGAATCCCGTGCCGGGGAGCTTCAACACGAGCGACCGCGTGCGGCTGAAGGTGGAGTGGACGGTCCACGTGAAGTCGTGGTCCTGGATCGCGGCGATTCCTAACGCAGCCTCGATGCCGGTGTTGCGGAGCTCGCCGCCGTTGGCGATGACCTCGCTGTAGCCGGTCGACGATGCGGGCGTGACCGGCAGCAGCAAGTTGGTGGTATGCCGCAGGTACCACGTGAGCTCGAGCGTCGCGCGCCCGTGGAAGGGCGACGCGTCGATGCCCGCCTCGAACTCGCGGACGCGCTCGGGTTCGATGGTCGGCGAGCCGGCCACGCCGCCCACCACCGTTCCGGCGCTCCCGCCGATGTTCTGGCCGCCGATCAACGTCGTGAATTTCTGGCCGAACAGCGGCTGGTTTCCGGTTTCGCCGTACGCAGCGCGAATCTTGAAGTCGCTGCCGCTGCCTAACAGATCGGGGAACCGGTAAGCGCCCGAGATCTTCGGATACACGAAGTACTGATCGGTATTGCCGAACACGCTGCTCCGTTCGGCGCGGAGGCCGACTTCCGCCAGCAGCCGCTCGTCGAATGCCTGGAGCTGCTCCTGCGCGTACAACGCGAACGTTTTCTCGTGCGTGTTGTTCTCGAACGGCTGGCCGAAGATCGCGCCCTGGTCGATGTTGGATTGACCCTCGAGCAGGCCGGTCGCCGTGCTGCGCGACTCATTGAGCTGGCGGTCCTCGAACTGCAATCCGCCCGATGTCGTGAACGACATGGTCCCGGATGGCGACGGCGTGAACACGTCGATCGCGTTCACGTTCCAGTTCACCTGCCGGCTTTCGGCGTTGCCTAACGTCGACACGCCGGGCGACGTCTGGTCCGCCTCGAAGTACAGGTCCGGCGGGGCGAACACGGTGTTGTTCTGGTTGAAGATGTCGGCGCCGGCGCCGCCCACGATCTTGAGGTCGTGCTTGCCGCCCGAGAGCGCCTGGTACGTTGCCGTTGCGCCGCCGGTGAAGCG
>JANWIK010000077.1 GCA_025449955.1 Gemmatimonadaceae bacterium | reverse complement strand
TCGCGGAGGGCGTGGCGCACACGCGCGCCGGCAGCGCGGCGCTGTTGCTCGCCGCGTCGCCGGCGTTGATCGCGGTGATCGGGCGTTGGTTAGGCATCGAGCGCATCGGCGTGCGCGGCTACGCGGGAGTGGCGCTCTCGATGCTCGGCATCGCCTTGGTGGTATTCGGCCGGTCCGGGCACGACGCCGCGGGCGAATCGCTGGCGGGGGACGCGATCGTCGTCGCCGCGGCGGTGTGTTGGGCGTGGTACACGGTCTGGCTCAAGCCGCTCACCGACCGCGTGTCGCTCATCGACATCTCGGCGTTGACGCTCGTGGGCGGCATGATTCCGCTGCTCGTCATCTCCGCGCCTTCGTTCGCGGCGACGGCCTGGGGCAGCCTCACGCCGCGCATGTGGGCGGCGATGGCGTTCGCCGGCATCGGGTCGCTCGTGATCGGCTATCTGGGGTGGTACCGCGGCGTCCGCGTGCTCGGTCCGACGCACACCGCGGTGTTCTCGAATCTGCAACCGGTGGTCGCGCTCGGCGTGGCCTGGATGATGTTAGGCGAGACGCCCACGGCGTGGCAGGGCGCCGGCGCCGTGACGATCATCGCCGGCGTGGTGCTCACGCGCGCATGAAGCTCGTCCTCTTCGACATCGATGGCACCATCCTGTGGAGCGATGGCGCCGGCCGGCGGGCGATGACCGCCGCGCTCACCCGCGTGTTCGGCGGCGCCGGTCCAACGGAATACCGCTACGACGGGAAGACCGACCCGCAGATCGTGCGCGACCTCATGCGCGCGGAGGGTCACAGCGACGAGACCATCGATGCGCGGATGGATTCAGTAGCGTCGTGTTACGTGTCGCTGCTCGAACAGGAGCTGGCGACCGGCCGCCGAACGATGCGCGTGTTCGATGGCGTGGCCGATCTCATCACGGCGCTCGAATCGCGAGCGGATGCGGTGGTCGGATTGCTCACCGGGAATATCTGCGAGGGTGCGACGCTCAAGTTATCGGCGGCCGGGTTGGACGTTGGACGATTTCGTGTGGGCGCTTATGGCTCGGATCACGCGCATCGGCCCGAGCTTCCCGCTGTCGCGCTGCGTCGTGCGCGCGAATCGCTGGGGCTCGATCTGCGCGGCGAGGACCTCGTCGTGATCGGCGACACGCCGTCCGACATCGAGTGCGCGCGGAGCGTCGGTGCGCGCGCGGTGGCCGTGGCCACCGGACGGTTCTCGGTGGCGGAGCTCGCCGCGCACGCGCCGGCGGCGGTGTTCGCGACGCTCGCCGATACGGATGCGGTGATGGAGGCGATCTTCGATGCGTGAGGTGGAGCTCAAGGCCGTACTCGACGATTGGGCACGACGGGCCGCGCGCCTAACGGAAGCCGGCGCGGTGCTCGCGTTCGCGGGGCGTCTCGAGGACCGGCGGTACGACACGCCGCTCCGGGACCTGGCGCGCCGCGACGAGGTGTTGCGGCTGCGGATCTATCGCGATGCATCGGGCGCCCGCGCCGAGCTGGGGTGGAAAGGGCCGACGGGGTACGAGGACGGCTACAAGGTGCGCGACGAGCTGCAGTGCTCGGCCGACGCGCCCGACGTGCTCGCGACGATGCTGGCGCGACTCGGCTACGAGGTGACGCGCGCCATCGACCGCGAGATCGCGCAGTACGATGTGCGGGGCACCACGGTGCGGTTCGAGCGCTACCCGCGGATGGACGACCTGGTGGAAGTGGAAGGCGCGCCCGATGGCATCGAGCGCGCCATCGTTGCGTTAGGCATGGAGCGCGCGGCGTTCACCACCGAGCGGCTGCCGCAGTTCGTGATGCGCTGGCAGCAGCGCACCGGCCAGTCGGCCGCGCTGTGCGACGACGAGCTCGCGGGTCGCACGCGGTACGCGCTCGAGGATGCGTGAGATGAGCGACGGGCCGATGATGGTGACCGTGAGCGGCCTCCTGCGCGGGCAGGACTTGGCGGGCGACGCGCAGGCGACGCTCGATGATGAGGCGCTGCGCCTGGACCGGGCCGGCGGCGCGGTGCGGCTGCCGCTCGAGCGGTTGGACGGGGCGCGCTACGCGGTCGGCACGCTCGAGCTGTTCATGGCGCGCGGCGACGTGATCACGTTAGGCGGGACGCCGGCGCTGGCGGCGGTGGCCGCCGATCTCGAGCGGCGGGCGATGGCCGTGCCCGAAGTGACGCGGTCGCTGCGCGGACTCGGTTCCACGCGTGCGTCGCCGGGCGCCGCGCACGACCAGTACTTCGGGCCGTTGCTCGCGGCGCGTCGTGACGCGGAGTCGGCGACGAGCCCCGACCGCGCGCGCGCGTCGTTCGACGCGGTGCCGCTCCGTGCCGCGATGCTGCAACGGCTGCGCGAGATGGCGGCCGAGCGGCATCCGTCGAATCCGCCCGAACGCCGCGCGCTGGAAGCCGAGCTGTCGGAGGTGGCGGAGCCGATGGTCGCTGCGTTAGGCGCGCTCGAGCGGGCGCAGGATGCGCTGGCGGCGAGCGACGATGCCGAGCGGTTCGCGCGCTGGCGCCTTTGGGCGGCGACGCTCCGGTCCACGTTCGAGACCGCGGACGAGGTGTGGTTGTCGGTCGTGAAGGTGCTCGCCGGGAACGTGCCGACGCGACAGCGGTCGCGCGTCGGACGATGGTTCCGTCGTACGCCCAAGGAGGACGCGTGATCGTCGGCGTCGGCCTCGACCTGGTGGACATCGCGCGAGTCAAACGGCTGATCGCCTCGAAGGAGGCGCGCGCGCTCGAGCGGTTGTTCACGGCCGGCGAGGTGCGGTACGCGATGAGCAAGATGGAGCCGTACGTGCATCTGGCCGCGCGCATCGCGGCGAAGGAGGCCGGGTACAAGGCGCTCTCGGGCTCGCCCGGCGCGCGCGGTATTGGGTGGCGGGAAATGGAAGTGGTGTCGGTTGACGGCGGACTACCGGAGCTCGTGCTGCACGGCACCGCGGAGGCGCGGTGTGCGGAGCTCAAGGTGAATCGGGTGTGGTTGACCCTGTCGCACAGCAAGATGACGGCGGGCGCGGTGGTCGTACTCGAAGCGGGGACGAGGGAATAGGGAACGGGAATCGGCGATGGGGTGGGGTTCAGCCCGCGACGTGCGACCGCGCTCCCATCCGCTTCAGCGTCTTGTCCAGCCGGTGGACGTATTCGTCGTACTGGACGTAGAACGCGTGACGCTGCGACGCGAGATACTTGATGCCGCCGCTCAAGTCGGGGCGCGCTCCGGTCCGCTGCCGCTCGAACCATGTGGCGCGCTCGGATCCTTCCCGTTGGGCGCGGATCACCGACGCCACGAGCGCGGCCTGCTTGCTCACCACCGGAAACAGCGAGCCGTCGGTCTCGAAGAGGCCGACAATGTAGAGGCCCGGGCGATCGGGGAACACGTTCAGATAGAGCTGCGAGCCGCCGCGTTCCGGCGCGAACAGTTGGGCATCGAGGCACGGAATCGCACTCCGGAATCCGGTCGCGAAGATGATCACGTCGACCTCGGCCGCCGTGCCATCGATGAGCGTCACGCGTTGCCCATCCAACTGGCGCACATCGGGCACGGCGCGCACGTCGCCGTGTGTCAGATAGTGGAGCAGCTGCGAATTCACGATCGGATGGCTCTCCAGCACCTTGTGATCGGGCTTGGGGAGCTTGTAGCGGCGCAGGTCGCCGACGAGAATACGCAGCAGCAGCGTTAGGAGCGGTTGGGCCAACCACGCCGGCAGGTGCGGCCCGCTGCGGAAGAACGCATCGGTCGGCACGCCGAAGAGATGCTTGGGCAGAAAGTGATAGCCGCGGCGGAAGCTGATGAGCGTCTCGCGCGCGATCGGCGCCGCATCGCATGCGATGTCGCAGCCGGAATTGCCGCCACCCACGACGAGTACGCGTTTGCCGGCGAGCGGGGCCGCGTACTTGTAGCGGCTCGAGTGATACATCTCGCCGTCGAAGTGTCCGGGATACGATGCGTCCACCGGAAACCAGTTGTTGCCCACTGCGCAGACGACGCCGCGGTATCGCCGATGCTCGCCCGACGCGAGCTCGACGTGCCAGCCGTCATCCGCCGGCGATGCGCGCGTGACCGCGGTGTCGAACGCGATGTGCTCGCGGATGTCTTCGTGATCGGCGTATGCGCGCAGGTAGTCGAGGATGCGTGCGCGCGACGGATAGTCGGGATAAACGGCGGGCATCGGGAAATCGTCGAACGCCGACTGCGTGCGTGACGAGATGAAGTGCGCGCTGTCGTACATCGGCGTGCCCGGGTTGTCGATGTCCCAGATGCCGCCGACATCATGGAAGCGTTCGACGACATCGAACGCGATGCCGGCGCGCTGGAATTCGTGCGCGGTCGCGAGGCCGGACGGGCCGGCGCCGATGATGCAGTATCTGTCTTCTGGTTTGGGCACGGTCCGTGTCGTAAATGGCGCCGAGGTTGGCGTTAGGCGGGTGGATATCAGGCGCGAATCCGGTAGCCCGCCTTCCGCACCGTGAGAATGTAGTCGGGCGCCGCCGGGTTCCGCTCGAGCTTGCGGCGGAGCTCGGCGATGTGCGTGTCGACCGTCCGGCTGACGACCTCGGACGCATAGCCCCAGACATCTTGCAGCAGTTCATCGCGCGAGGCGAGGCGGCCGCGGCGGCGCAGGAGGGCGATGAGCAGCTCGTACTCTTTGGGCCTGAGCGACACGGGCTCGCCGTTGCGATACACGGTGCGACTCGCGGTGTCGATCTCGATGTCGCCGAGCTGCTCGCGCGGGCTCAGGGCGCCACGGGCGGCGCGCGCGCCGTTCGCCGCGCGGCGCAACAGCGCATCGACGCGCGCCAGCAGCTCCAACAGGCCGAACGGCTTGGTGACGTAGTCGTCCGCGCCTAACCGGAAGCCCAGCACCTTGTCGGTCTCCTCGCCGCGGGCGCTCAAGATCAGCACCGGCGTCTCGGAGCCGTCCGCGCGCAGCGCGCGCAGCACGCGATAGCCGTCGAGGCCGGGGAGCATGAGATCGAGGATGATCACGTCGGGTGCGCCGGCGCGTGCGCGCTCGAGGCCGGCGTTGCCGTCGCCGGCCAGCTCGACCTGGTAGCCTTCGATCTCGAGATTGTTACGCAGCCCGATGGCGAGGTTGCGATTGTCTTCGATCACGAGAATGCGCGTCACCGGCGCACTCCGGCCAGCGCGTCGTCGTTAGGCGCGCCGAGCTCGGCCGGGTCGACGATCGGGAATGCCATGCCGAAGCAGGCGCCGCCGCCCGCCGCCGCGTCCTCGATCCACACGTCGCCGTTCTGCATCGCGGCCAGCTCGCGCACGACGTAGAGCCCGATGCCGCTGCCGGCGGCGGCGGACTGGACGTCGCGTTCGAGCCGCTGGAACGGCTGCCACACGCGGTGGCGCTGCGCGGCCGGGACGCCGGGCCCCTGGTCGCGCACCATCACCCGCGCGCGATTCCCCGCGCGGTCGACGGTGACGGTGACGGTCTGTCCCGCCGGGCCGTACTTGACGGCGTTGTCGAGCAGGTTGAGCAGCATCTGCCGGAGCGCGCTGCGGTCGATCTGCGCGACGACGTGCTCATCGAGGTCCGTGCACAGCGTGACGTCGCTGGCCGCGGCTAACGGGCGCCACGCCTCGACGGTTTCGCGAATGCAGGGGGCGAGCGGCGCCGGCTCGGGATGGAGACGCGTCATGCGGCGCTCGCTGCGCGAGAACAGCAGCACGTTCTCGACCAGCTGCATGAGGCGGCGCGCCTCCTGCACGATCACGTCCGTCGCCCCGATCCGCTCGGCGGCGCTCCGCACTCGGCCTAACCGAAGGGTTTCGGCGAAGAGGAGGATCTGGGACAGCGGCGTGCGCAGCTCGTGCGACACGCTCGAGATGAAGTCGGAGCGCAGGCGCGCCAGCTCCTGCTCGCGCCGCAGCTGCAGCACCGCCAGCACCATCATGCCGGCGGTGAGCCCCAGCAGGCCGAGCAGCAGCGAGACCTTGGACTGCGGGATCGCGCCTAACGCAAGCCGCTCGACCGCCAACGGGCGCAGGGTGGCGCGGGCGGTGAGTCCGCCGAACGTCTCGAGCGACGCATCGGCGGTGAAGGGCGTGAGGCTGCGGCGTCCCGATTGCCAGATCGTGTCGCCCGACGCCCCGAACACCGTGACCGTGACCAACGAGTCGTTGGGCTCGTGGCCGGCGAGCGTCCGCGGCAGCAGCGGATGGTGCGCCATCACGCCGGCGAAGACCGGCGCGCCGAGCGCGTCGGCGCAGGTGACGAATCCGAAGGCGGCGATGGGCGCGCCGTGCACGGCGTACTTGACGCCATAGGCGACCGCGCGCTGCGCGGCGCCTCGCCCAACGAGGACCGTGGCGTACGACCAGTCGGGCCGGTACACGGCGCGCGATTGTTGATCGACCGTCGAGCGAACCATGCTACGCTCCTGCGCCGGCGGTGACGCACCGACTGTCGTGAACGATCCGTCGCGAAAGTCGAGGCGGAAGTACCATCGCGATGCGTCGTCGCGTTGGGCGGTGCACCGCAGCGCACCGCTCGCCGACGACATGAGGATCGCGGGCCCCGGCAGCGCGTCGTACGGCGTCGCCGCGGCGCCGGCGGTGGCCGGCGCCAGCGCGGCCGACAGCGTCGGCGCGACCGTGTCGGTTGCGTTGGCGAGCAGCTCCCACGCCGCGAACGTCGCGTAGTCGCGGAGCGCGCGCTCGGCGGTGACGCGATGCGACTGCGCCGCATCGTGCGCTTCGTACGCGAGGACGGCGGCCAACACGAACGTGAGGCCCAGCAGCGCGACGAGCAGCGATGCGCGCGAGCGCCACACGGCGGGCTGTCGGTCCAGTCCGGGTTGTCGCCGAGCAAGGGAGAACGGCATCGGGGCTCCTCGAGAGCGTCGCGCGTTGGAAGCGCGGCGCGAACCACTTGCAGGATGTAAGGCGCGCCGCGGCGCGGGAAGGGGACGTCTGACGGAACTCTGACAGAGACGCTGACGGTGCGCTGACGGCCCACACGCGGCCATGACGGTGGCGATCGGGCCGCCCGGCATCTTCTCGCAGTCGGTGCAGCCGGATCCTTCAGGTTTCTCTCGCGCGAGGTTACCGGGATGAGTCTCTTCTCCAAGAAACCGCTCTCCGAGTTGATGCAGGAGGCGGAGTCGGGCACGCTGCGGCGGTCGTTAGGCGCGTTCAGTCTCACGACCTTGGGCATCGGGGCGGTGATCGGCGCCGGCATCTTCGTCATCACCGGCACGGCGGCGGCGCAGTTCGCGGGGCCGGCGCTCGTGATCTCGATGCTCATCGCCGGCGTCGGGTGCGCGTTCGCGGGGCTCTGTTACGCCGAGTTCGCGAGCATGATCCCGGTGGCCGGCAGCGCGTACACGTACGCGTACGCCACGTTGGGCGAGCTCTTCGCGTGGATCATCGGGTGGGACCTGATTCTCGAGTATGCGCTGGGCGCGTCGACCATCGCCGTGGGGTGGGCGGGCAACGTCCAGAGTTTCCTGCAGGACTTTGGGTTAGGCATTCCGGCGCAGTGGGCCGGGCCGCCGGGGTCGGTCGTCACGCTGCCGGGCGGCAGCACGGTGCACGGCGTGTTCAACGTGCCGGCGGCGCTGGTGGTCCTGGCGATCTCGGTGCTGCTCATCATCGGCATTCGCGAGTCGGCGGGACTCAACACGCTGATCGTGATCATCAAAGTGGTGGTGCTGCTGTTGTTCGTCGCGTTCGGCGCCGCGTACATCAACCGCGCGAACTGGCATCCGTTCGTGCCGCCGAACCAGGGTCACTTCGGCGTCTTCGGATGGAGCGGCGTGCTGCGCGGAGCAGGGGTGATCTTCTTCGCGTTCATCGGATTCGACGCCGTGTCGACGGCGGCGCAGGAAGCGAAGAATCCGCAGCGCGACATGCCGATCGGCATCATGGTGTCGCTGGTGATCTGCACGATTCTGTACGTGGCGGTGGCGCTGGTGCTCACGGGCATCGTCAAGTACACCCAGCTCAACGTGCCGGCGCCGATTGCGTTAGGCATAGACGCCACCGGCATCAAGTGGCTCAAGCCGATCGTCAAGCTGGGCGCGATCATGGGCCTCACGAGCACGATGCTCGTCATGCTCCTCGGGCAGCCGCGCATCTTCTACTCGATGAGCCGCGACGGCCTCCTGCCGCCATTGTTAGGCAAGATCCATCCGCGGTTCCGGACGCCGTACGTCACGACGGCGATCACCGGCGTCGTGGTGTCCCTCGTCGCCGGTCTGTTCCCGATCGCCGTGCTCACGCAGCTCACGGCCATGGGCACCTTGCTCGCGTTCGTGATGGTGTGCATGGGCGTGCTCGTGCTGCGGAAGCGCGAGCCGCATCTCAACCGGCCGTTCAAGACGCCGGGGATGCCGTGGGTGCCGATCGCCGGCGCGCTGATCTGTTTCGCGCAGATGATCGGGCTGCCTGGCGAAACGTGGGCGCGCCTGGTCATCTGGCTCGTGATCGGCCTGGCCATCTATTTCTGGTACGGCCGCCACGGCGCCGAGCGGGTGCGCCAGTCGGGAGGCGCCCACGTGTCTCCGATCGCGGCGGATTGAAGCGAGGCGCCGAGGCGAGCTTCTTCGACGAAGAGTTGAAGGACAACAACGGGGATGCACGGGACGGAGACAATCGGCTCGGCGCACATCCAACGTCACCGGCGCACGCACGTGGATGATTTCACGCGCGTGTGCGATGAGCTCGCCGCCGCATCGTGGCAATGCTCCCAATCCCTCGCATCCCTGTAGTTATCATTTTGACCAATTACAGAGGAGC
>JANWIK010000076.1 GCA_025449955.1 Gemmatimonadaceae bacterium | reverse complement strand
GATCGGCCGGCGAGCGGCCCAGTCGCTGAATGAGACGGCGGCGCGCGCGTTCCCAGGGGTCGGCGATGAGAAAGACCTTGAGGTGCGCGTCGGGGAACACCACGGTGCCGATGTCGCGTCCATCGACCACGACGCTTCGACCCGTGGCGAGCTCGCGCACCTCAGCGTTGACCCAGTTGCGAACGCCCGGCATTTGCGCCACGCGCGACACGTGTTGCGTGACAATGCCGCCCCGCATCTCCTGCTCGAGCTCCGTCCCGTCGACGAGCAACACGAACGCGCGGCGTTCGTCGCGGCTCGTGACCCGCTTGACGGCTCGCAAGACGTCCGCCTCTTCCCACGGTTCGCCGGCCGGCTCGCGCAACACCGCGGCCGTGGCCGCGCGATACAGCGCGCCGGAGTCGATGTGGTAGAAGCCTAACCGTTCGGCCACCCATCGCGCCGTGGACGACTTGCCGGCCGCCGCGGGGCCGTCGATGGCGACGACGATCGGCGTGTTGGGATCGCGAATCCGCGGCACGTAGGGCGGCGTGGGCAGTGTCATCGGGGCACGAGGTACGAGACGCCGCTCCTCACGAGACGACTGCCCGGGACAGGTCGTCCCAGAATCCCGGGTACGACACGGCGACGCACGAGGTGTCATCGATCTCGATCGCGCTTCCCGGCAGCGCGCGCAGCACGCCGAAGGCCATCGCGACGCGATGATCGCCGTGCGTTAGGACGCGTCCGCGCAGCGGGCGATCGGAGCCCTCGATGCACATGCCATCGGGCAGCTCGTCGGCGTTCACGCCAATGGCGCGCAGATTCGCCACCACCGTGGCGATGCGGTCGCTCTCTTTGACGCGCAAGTCCTCGGCGCCGCGAATGGTGGTCGCGCCGCGCGCGCGCGCCGCGAGACAGGCCACGAGCGGAAGCTCGTCGATCATCGACGGCACGTCGTCGCGGCCCACGTCGATCCCTCTCAGCGACGACGGTCGAGCGATGATGGTGCCGACCGGTTCCCCGCCCTGCGATTCACCTTCCTCGAGCACGAGCTCGGCGCCCATGCGCACGAGCGCGCGGTAGAACCCGATGCGCGTCGGATTGAGGCACACATCGGGCAGCGCGAGCTTTCCGCCATGGGCGAGCACCGCGAGCGCCGTGAGAAACGCCGAGGAGCTCGGGTCGGCGGGCACGCGTATCCGGAGCGGCGCCAGACGGTCGACCGGCGCCAACTCGACGGTAGCGCCGCGCGCCGCGACCGTCGCGCCTAACGCAGTGAGCATGCGCTCCGTGTGGTCGCGGGAGCGCGCCGGTTCGTGGACGGTCACCGCGACCCCCGCGGCAACGCCGGCAAGCAGGATGGCGCTCTTCACTTGCGCGGACGCGGTTTCCGAGCGCCACTCGATGGTGTGGAGGTTGCCGCCGTGCACGGTCATGGGGAGTCCATCCGCGGGCGCCACGTCGACGCGCGCGCCCATCGCGCGCAGCGGGTCGGCAATGCGGCGCATCGGGCGGCGGCTCAAGCTCGCGTCGCCGACGAAGCGGCTCGTGAAGGGGCGCGCGGCGGCGATGCCGGCCACGAGTCGCGTGGTGGTGCCGCTGTTGCCGCAGTCGAGATCATCCATCGGCGCGGTGAGCGCGCGCACGCCGCGCCCGACGATCGTGATGTCGTTGGACAGGGGCGGCACCGGGACGCCGAGCGCGCCTAACACACCGGCCGTGCTCTGGACGTCGGCCGACGGCAGAATGTCGCGGATGCTCGAGGCGCCCTCGGCGAGCGCGGCGAAGATGAGGGCGCGGTGCGAGATCGACTTGTCACCCGGGACGCGGATCACACCGCCCACCTTCATGGGCGGCGTTCTCCCCCGTCGCCGCCTGCCGCCTCGCGGCGCCAGGTCATCGCGCGTTCCCAGATTGCCGCGACGCGCTGGTCGTCGCCGGATGCGAGCGCGCGACGGAGCTCGGCGATGGTCGACTCGAGCCGGGCCAGCGCCTGATCGAGCTCGCCGGGCGCGCCGCGCAGCAGCGCCGGCCACGCGCCTAACGGAGTCGCGGCGAGCCGGGTGGTGTCGCGCGCGCCGGAGCCCGTGGACACGGGCACGATGTGCGCCTCCGCCATCGTGTGCGCGAGCGCCGTGGCCGTGAGCTGCGGCAGGTGGCTCACCCAGGCCATGAGCCGGTCGTGATCCGACGCGGTGCGATAGTCGATGCGGTGCGCGCCGGCCGTCCGCCACAACCATTCGGCGGCGCGGCGGCCGCGCGCGTCCAAGCGATCTTCGACGCACACGGTGGCGCCGACGAACAGATTGGAACGCGACGCACCGAAGCCATGGTCGTGCGATCCGGCCAACGGATGCGTGCCCACGACGCGCGGCCACGTCGCGTCGTCTATGCCTAACGGCTCCCGCTGCTGGAGTCCGCCCACGTGGAAGATCCGCGTGACCGGTTGGCAGGCCTCGAGCATGGCGCGTCCGACCTCGGCGATGCGCGCGAACGGAACCGCGAGCACCACCGATGTCGCGCCGTCGCACAGCGACACCAGCGGCGCGGCGCCGTCGGCGATGGCGATGCCGGCCGCCGCCGCCAATTCGCGATCGGACGTCGACGTGCTCCACCCGCGCACCTCGACGCCTTGCGCGACGAGCGCTCGCGCAAGGGATCCGCCAATGCATCCCAGACCGACGATCGCGACCGGCCGTCGCGCGGGCGTCGACGTCGTCATCGCAGCCACTGCTCGAGCGCGGTGGACGCAGTGGTGCCGGCATCGCGGTATTTCACGATGACCGGCGCATGCACCGAGAGTCCCCGCGCGCGCGCCCACTCGCCTGAGAGAGGCCGAGCGCCCGGCACCACCACCGCGCCGGCCGGAATCTCGAGCGGGGCGTCTCCGTTAGACCGATACGTGGTCTCGCGCACGGCGTCGAACACCGGCACGCCGCGGGTCAGGATCAGGCCGGCGGCGAGCACGGCGCCTTCGCGGACCACGGTCCCCTCGTAGACGCCCGAATTGCCGCCCACGAACACGTCGTCCTCGATGATCACCGGCGCCGCGTTCACCGGCTCGAGCACGCCGCCGATCTGCGCCGCCGCGCTCAGGTGCACGCGCGCCCCGATCTGCGCGCACGACCCGACGAGCGCGTGCGAGTCGATCATCGTGTTCGGACCCACCCAGGCCCCCACGTTGACGTACATCGGCGGCATGCACACCACGCCCTTCGAGAGAAACGCCCCCCGCCTAACGGTCGACCCCCCGGGCACGATGCGGACGCCCTGCGACTGCTGGATCGCCTGCGCCGGGTAGAGATGCTTGTCGAAGAAGCGGAACGACGACTTGCCGCCCAACGACATGTCGGTGATGTGCCCGACGCGGAAGCCGAGCAGAATGCCCTGCTTGACCCAGGTCACGGCGCGCCACGTTCCCGCGTCATCGCGCTCGGCCGCGCGCACTTCGCCGCGCTCGAGCGCGCCCAAGAGCGCGGTGATTGTCCGCTCCACGTCGTCCACCGGCATGTCGGCGGCCGGCGTGTTCATGAACGTGCCGATCCGCTGGCGGATAGCCGCCAGATCGAGGAACGGCATCGCGTAACTCACGCCAACGCTCCGGCCGTGACCAACGCCGCGCGCACGTCGGCCGACAACTCGTCGCGCAGCGGGACTAACGGAAGGCGCACGACGTTGCCCGCGCGACCGAGCATCGCCAGCGCGGCCTTGACGGGAATGGGGTTCGATTCGATGAACGCCGCACGCATCCACGGCGACAACTGCTCGTGGAGCGCGCGCGCACCGGCGAAATCGCCGGCGCGGCAACAGTCGACCAGTCGCGCCATTTTGCCGGGCGTCACATTGGACACGACCGAGATGATGCCGTCGCCGCCGGCGGCCATCACGGCGAGCGTGAGCGCGTCGTCGCCCGACAACACGGAGAACCGCTCCGGGCGCTCGCGGATGATCTCCATGATCTGCCCCAGGTTCCCCGACGCTTCCTTCACCGCGATGATCGACGGAATCTCGGCGAGTGCGAGCGTCGTGCGCGCTTCGATGTTGCTCCCCGTGCGACCGGGCACGTTGTACACGATCGTCGGCGTGTCCACCGCATCGGCGATCGCGCGGAAGTGCGCGATGATCCCGCGCTGCGGCGGCTTGTTGTACATCGGGCTCACGTGCAGCAGGTGCGTCGCGCCGGCCGCGCACATCTCCTTCGAGAGCGCGATCGCTTTCCGCGTATCGTTAGACCCGGCGCCCGCCGCGACCGGTACGCGGCCGCGCGTTTGATCCGCGACAATCTCCACCACGCGGCGCTGCTCGGCCACCGTCATCGTCGCCGCTTCGCCGGTGGATCCGCACGGGACGAGAAAGTGCACGCCCTCGGCGATCTGCCAATCGACCAGCGCTCGCAGGGCGCGCTCGTCGACCGAGCCATCGGCGGCGAAGGGCGTCGCGAGCGCCGTGCCGCAGCCAAAGAACCGCGTGGTGGACGTCATGCTGGTGATACCTCGCCCGTGAGAAAGTCGCGCATGGTGTACACGCCGCGCCGCCCCAGGAGCCACCGCGCGGCCAGGAGCGCGCCCTCGGCGAACACGCGGCGGTCGCGCGCTTCGTGCACCACGCGAATCTGCTCGAAGGCGCCGTCGAGGAGCAACTCGTGCGTCCCCGGCACCGCACCGACGCGCACGCTGCTCACGGGAATGTCGCCTCCGAATGCGGCGGTGGCGAGACGCTGCAAGGCGAGCGCCGTTCCCGACGGCGCGTCGCGCTTGGCCGCGTGGTGCGTCTCGACGATGTGCGCGTCGAAGATCCCGGTGCGGCCGGCAAGTCGTGCGGCGACCTCGGCCACCTGCCAGAAGAGGTTCACCCCGATGGAGAAGTTGGGCGACCACAGCATGGCGCCGTCGCCGGCCAGGACCTCCTCCTCGACGCGCGCGCGTTGGGCATCCCACCCCGTGGTGCCGGTGACGACCGGACATCCCGCACGCAGGCAGGCGCGGACGTTGGCCGGCGCCGCGGCCCCGGTGGTGAACTCGACGGCCACCTGGGCGCCGTCCAACGTGCGTGCGGTGATCCCCGAGCCGTCCGCATTGGCGTGGGCGTCGATGACCGCGGCGATGGTCCAGCCGTGCTCGGCCGCGAGCTGCTCCACGGCGCGGCCCATTTTGCCGTGTCCGATGATGGCGAGCCTGGGCGTCGTCACGCCGCCTCCGGCGGGCGATCGAAGAACTCCGCGTGCAGGGCGCGCATCGCGTCGCCTAACCGATCGCCGTCGATGATGATGGTGAGGTTGATTTCGGTGGCGCTGAGCGAGATCATGTGGACGCGCAGCCCGTGCAGGGCGCCCAACGCGCGGGCCATGGTCGTGCTGTCGCCGCCCAGTCCGGCGCCGACCACCGCGACCACGGCGCGCTGGCGCTCGATCGAGACGTCGCCTAACGCTCGGAGGTCCACGAGCAGCGCATCGAGGCGCGACGGGTCGTCGACCGTGACCGAGACGGACACCTCGGACGTGGCGACGACGTCCACCGATGTGTGGTGGCGCTCGAAGACCTCGAACAAGGTGCGCAGAAAGCCCGGCGCGAGCAGCATGCGCGAGGAGTTGACCTTGATCACCGTCACGTTGCCCTTGCCGGCGATCGCGCTCACGGCGCGCCGTGGCGCATCGGCGGTGATGCGGGTGCCCCGCCCTTCCGGGCGCCGCGAGTTGAAGATGAACACCGGAATGCCGCGCTGCACCGCGGGCGCGATGGTGCTCGGGTGGAGCACCTTGGCGCCGAAGGTCGCGAGCTCGGCGGCCTCGTCGAACCGGATCACTTCGATGAGCCGCGCCCGCTCGACCACCCGCGGGTCGGCGGTGAGCATGCCGTCGACATCCGTCCAGATCTCGATCGCCTCCGCGCCTAACGCGGCGCCCAGGAGGGCGGCGCTGAAGTCGCCGCCGCCGCGGCCGATCGTCGTCGTCACGCCGCCGGGAGAGCGGCCGATGAAGCCGCCCACCACCGGCAGGCGTCCCTGGCTCAGCATGGGCAGCAGCACACGGCGCGCGTTCTCGGTGATCGCATCGAGATCGGGCACGGCGCGCGTGTGGAGCTCGTCGGTCACCATCACGTCGCGCGCATCGACCAGGTCGGCGGGCAGATCGTACCGTCGGAAGGCCGCCTGGACGAGCGCCGCCGACAAGAGCTCGCCATACGCTGCGATCGCGTCGAGGCTGCGCGGGGTGAGGTGGCCCAACACCGAGAGCGCCTCGGACAGGCTCGCGAGCTCGTCGCACATGGCGCTCAACTCGGCGCGCACGTCATCGGCGTCGCCGCCATTGCCTAACAGAGCGTCCGCTTCCACGAGGTGGCGCTCGCGCAGGCCCTCGATGCCGCGGAGCGCCACGATGAGCTGTCCCTGCGCCGCCTGCTCGGCCGCGGCGAGCAGCTCGTTGGTCGCGCGCGCCAGCGCCGAGACGACCACCACCGGGCGGCGCGGCGCGCGGCTTCGCGTGATGGCCGCGGCGCGCGCGATGGCGGCGGCGTCGGCCACCGACGTGCCGCCGAACTTGACGACGATCACGCGCCCAGGAGCCCGCGCGCCACGAGGAGCTCGGCGTTGAGGACCGACGCGCCCGCGGCGCCGCGGATCGTGTTGTGGCCTAACGCAACCAGGCGGAGGTCGAGGATCGGATCGCGGCGCACGCGGCCGATGGTCACCTGCATCCCCTTGCCGGCGTCCACGTCGCGCCGCGGCTGCGGGCGGTCCGCGTCGCGCGTGACGACGATCGGCGGCTCGGGCGCCGACGGCAGGCCGAGCGACGACACCGCGCCGCGCCACCCCTCGTACACGGCGATCGCCGCATCCGGGTCGGCCGAGCGCTCGAGGCCCACGGCGAGACAGACGGTGTGGCCGTGCTCGACGGGCACGCGCGTCACCTGCGCGCTCACCGTCATCGGCGCCGGCGCCACGCCGTCCGTGCCTAACGATCCGAGCAGCTTGAGCGTCTCCGTCTCGATCTTTTCTTCTTCGCCGCCGCCGATGTACGGGATCACGTTGCCCAGGATGTCGAGCGACGGCACGCCCGGATAGCCCGCCCCGGACACCGCCTGCAGCGTGGTCACGAACACTTGCTTGACGCCGAACGCCTGGTGCAGCGGCGCGAGAGCGATCGCGGCGACCATCGTCGAGCAATTCGAGTTCGTGATGATCGCGCCGGTCCATCCGCGGCGCTCGCGCTGGCGATCGAGCAGCGCCAGGTGGTCGGGATTCACTTCGGGAATGAGGAGCGGCACGTCCGCCTCGAGACGATACGTGCGTGCGTTGCTCAACACGAACCGGCCCGCTCGGGCGAACGCCGCTTCGACTTGGGCGGCGGGCCCCGCGTCGAGCGCCGAGAAGACGAGCGGCGCGTCGACGCAATCGGGCGTGCACGGCACGACGGGCAGCGCGGCGACGCGCGCCGGCAGCGTCCCGCCTAACCAGTGGGCCGCCTCGCCGTACGGCTTGCCGGCCGACCGCTCCGACGCCGCCACCACACGGAGCTCGAACCAGGGATGGTTCTCCAGGAGCCGCACGAAGGTCTGCCCAACGGCGCCCGTCGCGCCTAACACAGCGACGGGGATGCGCCGGCGCGGCGCGCCAGCCCGGGCGGCGGTCGTCACGCCAGGAGCGCGCGCACGATGCGCACGTAGGCATCGACCGCGTCGCGCAGCTCGCGGACGTCGATGAATTCGCGCGGCGTGTGGGCCACGTGGATCGAGCCCGGCCCGAACAACAACGGCGTGCCCCACCGCGACAAGAGCGGAATGTCGGTGGTGTATGCCACGGGCGCCGAGCGGAATCCGGGAATGGTGTGGAAGCGCATCGCCGGAATGTGCGACCCGTACTCGATCTCCGCACGTCCGTCGGCCCATTGCTCCACCATGCGCTTGATCGGGTCGACATCGCCCACGAGGCGGAACATGATCTCGCAGTCCGCGCGATCCGGAATGATGTTGGCCTCGGTGCCTCCGCGAAGCGTGCCGATGTTCACGGTGGTGTCACCGAGAACCGGATCACGGGGCAAGTCGAGGCGTCTGAGCGTCGGCAACAAGTCGAGCATCGGCTCGATGGCCGAGCGACCCAATTCCGGATACGCGGAATGTGCGGGAATTCCGGTGGTCCTGAGGTAGACTCGCAGCGATCCCTTCGCGCCCGAGGCGAGCGTGCTCTCAGTTGGCTCGCCGTTGACGAGGAACCGACTCGTGGCCGGAAGGTGGTTCGCGGCGCGCGCGCCGTCGGATCCTCGTTCTTCGCCCACCACGAACAGCAGGTCGACGCGCTCCTCGCCGTCGGCTGCGAGCTGATCCGCGGCCACGAGCATCGCCGCGGCGATTCCCTTGGCATCGCACGCACCGCGGCCGGCGAGCTGATCGCCGTCCAGGGTAGGGCGAATGAAGGGCGGGACGGTGTCGAGGTGAGTGGAGAACGTGACACCGTTGCCGGCGCGCGAGGCCCAGACGTTTCCGCGTCCTTTCGTGACCTCTTGGACGGTCACGTTCCAGCCGCGAGCGACAAGCCACCGGGCGACAAAATCGACCGCCCGCCCTTCGTCGCCGGAGGGCGATTCGATCGCCATGAGCTCGGCGGCGAGTGCAACGACGTCGGTCATGGCGCAACAAACTAGCCCGACATGCAATGCTATGCTACGGCGCGGCGCTGGCTGCGTGGTTATCGTCGGCGCACGTGATTTTTCGCTCTGAGGGTGGCGAATTCGGTTGAGCGCAAGGGGTGGGGTTATTGACAGCCGGAGCGGAAACCGGTAGCATTGCAAGACCCGAAGACATGCCGAAGCTAACCAGTAATCAACATTGAGGATGCACTTGATCTCTATATAGCCAAACCGTTACTGCCACGCTCTTTACGTATGGATATCAACATAGATTGCCTGCGAGATGGTTACCCCGCCTTACGGACCGCATCAGCCGTCGTTAGTCAGCGCGTTGTGCGCGCCGCGTAAGGCGGTGCGTGAGGCGTCGTCTCCGCACGACCGCACGCCTCGACGCGATCGTTCGACGTCGTGTCCGCCTGTGAACGAGCACGTTTCCAGAGGCGACAGCGCCAGGTGTACCCGCATCATGCACATGTGGACGCGCGCGCATGAGCGCGACGAGTGCGTCACGAGCGTGTTGCAATTGTATCTCGTCGAGCACGTCGCATCGCACGGAGAAGAACGACACATCGTGTCCATGGACGCGAGCGGTTGGCGCTGCACACGGTCCGATCAGTGCAGCGCGGTGTCCGTCGCCAAGGCAGAGCACGCGCGCGCCGAACGCGCAGGGGGGAGGTCGCGATGATCGTGATGAAACGAGTGTATGAGGCCGCCGACGCGAAGGACGGGTATCGCGTGTTAGTCGACCGACTCTGGCCGCGCGGCGTGAGCAAGACGCGTGCGAAACTCGATGAATGGGCGAAGGCGATCGCTCCGTCAGACGACCTGCGCCATTGGTACAACCACGATCCGGCCAAGTGGGACGAGTTCCAGCGTCGCTATACGAAAGAGCTCGACACGCCGGAAGCCCAGCTATTGCTCGACGCGTTAGCGAGGCGTGGCAAGCGGGGCCGCCTTACCCTGCTCTACTCAGCGAAGGACGGGCCCATCAGCAATGCAGCCGCGCTCATGAACATGCTCGAAGCACGCGTCATTCACCGTTAGGCAGCCGCGCCGCGCGCGGTCACGAGCGAAACAAATGTCGCACGATCGCGAACGTGCCGACCTGGACTTTCACGACCGGCCGTGCTACGCTCTAGTCCATGAGTGACCTGAGCCAGTGGGAAGCGGATGACCCCGGCGTGTCGCCGGAGTGGTGGAACGCTCGGAAGAACCATTTCCCGATTCGTGCGTACAAGGCGTTCGCACACTTCCATGACCGACTGTGGGTCTACCGAAACAGGCAGACCGAAGAGCACCTCCACGACGTCAAGCTGGCGGTGCAGTCGCTCATCGCGGCGATCAATCAGGTCACGGACATCAACCTCAAGCTCGTGCGCGTGAAGGTCGGAGTCGCGGGCAAGTATCCGAACCTGCTCCTGGCGCTGCACAACTTCCTGGGGGTTCTCAGTCCGCATGTCGTCCCTGACGCGTACCGGGACATCTAGGACTGGCGGGACGCCGAGCGATTGCGCCGGCGCCGTTGTCGCGGCGCAGAGGACCAGCGACGGTGCCTAACGAGGGGATGCCCGGGGCGGGAATCGAACCCGCACTCCTTTACAGGAAAGGGATTTTAAGTCCCTCGCGTCTGCCTTTTCGCCACCCGGGCCCGGCTGCTGAACGCTCCCTTGAACGACACAGGGACACGGGCTCGTCGCCGCATGTCCCTGTTGTCGTGTCTAGAAAGTCGTGGAGAGCGGGAAACGGGACTCGAACCCGCGACCCCAACCTTGGCAAGGTTGTGCTCTACCAACTGAGCTATTCCCGCAGTCGCACCAAAGCTAGCGGCGGCTCACCGGCCAAACAAGAGGACGGCGCCGGGCGCGCGACGTCACCCAACGCCTCGCGCAATCATGGTGTAGACAGCGCCGGAATGTTGGTGTGGTACTGCGCGTTGATCGTTTGAATCATCAAGTTCGCCAGCAGCACGTGCGCCGCCGCGGCGGGATGAATGCCGTCGAGCGAAATGAAATCGCCGAATGCTTTCGTGGGCTGCGTGAGATCCGGCAGCACGGGAATCTGTCCGCCTTGGCGGAGCTGCAACAACGCGGTATTCGGATCGAAGAACGCCCAACCGTTGGTCGCGGCCGTTTGCTGGATGAACGCGTTGTATCCGGCCACTGCTTCCGACACCGTCGCGATTTCGGTCGCGTCTAACACAAAAACTTCGCCGAGTCCATTGGCGTGATTCGCCAACGCGTGACACGCGATCGTATCGGGCGCCGCGCCGGCACGCATCGCCTCGAGCAGCTGGAAGTTGATGATCGATTGCGTGGCCGGCGTGCAGCTCGTGTCGATGGCGATCGGCGCGCCGACCGCGGCCTCGAGCGCCGGCAACACACCGGGCGCGAACACAGCCGCCGCCGGGAAGAAGACCGGCGCTGCAGCCACGTTCACAACCCCGATCAAGAGTCCGCCCTTGATCGTGGCGCCGGCCGCGAGTCCGCTCATCATCGCATTGTAGTTCTTCTCGAACGCCGCTTCACTCGTCACGCCCGGCGAGACGCCCGGCAGCGAATCGAGCACGCCGCTCAGCGCCGCCGGCAGCACGTCGTTGTTGCCGATCCAGATACTGACGAACGTCGGTTTGGCATCCAGTGCGCGCTGCACCTGCGTCTGTCCGCCGAGTATGAAGGTGGTGAGCGGTCCGCCGCCGCCGGTACCGGTCGGACTCGCGGGATCGAATGATGCCGCGCCGGGCACGGCCACGTTGTTCAACACGGCAACGCCGGACGTCTGCGTCCTGAAGCCACACGTGGTGGACGTGCCGCCGCCGACGCGCGTGCCCTCGGGAAAACTGTCGATCGGCGGCGGGCATCCGGGATCGACCAAGCTCGGAATGGTGAACGGCGTGTTCATTTGCGCGGCGAGCAGCACCGGATACGCTTGATGTTGGGTCGAATCGTTGATCCCACCGGACTGGAATCCGGCCGTGATACTGTTGCCAAGCGATACGTAGCTCGCGAACATCGGATCGACCGGTGGCTTGGGCACCACCAGGTCTTTCGTTGGATTGCACGCTGCCAGGGCCGCGATCGTGACCATCATGACGGCGCCGGCGACGAGGTTGCGCTCTCGAGACATCGATGATTCTCCCGTGTGCGTAGCCGGTGGCATCAGAAGTTGGCGCGAATGCTGAGCGAGAACACGTTGGCATCCAGCGTGTAGAATCCGGAGTTCAGGTCTAACGCAGTCTGGTCGGGGCTCGCCCGTTCGAGGATACGGCCGCGGCGCCCGCTGGTGTCGACGTGCAGGTACGCGGCGTCGAGCGTGTAGCGCGGCGAGAGCGGCACGCCGATTCCCGCCGTGTAGTTCCGGCGATCCATGTCGGGGAGCAGCGGCGTGACGGAGACGTCCGGCGCCGGCGAGCGCACGTACGTAAAGCCTAACCGACCCTTGATGCCCACCGGGAACGCGTGCTCGGCGCCGACGCGGATCGACCACGAGTTCTGGTAGTCTTCGAGCAGCGTGCGGTCCTGGCCGCTCGCCGGCCCACTGAACGTGAGGGGCAGTTCGTTGAACGACGAGAACTGCGTCCACTCGAAGTCGCCTTCGATGCGCGTATTCACGATGCCGGAGTAGCCGAGTCCCGCCTGGAACTGCGCCGGGTGGGTGATGCGCGTCGATACTTTTTGTGCGCTGAGCGGCTGGCCGGGCGCGAACTGGCCGCTCAAGATCCCGTCGATCGGCGTGCCGGCGGGGAGGCCGAGCGGATTGCCGGCGGACAGCACGAGATTGGTGAGGACCTGCGAGAAGGTCGCGTCGGCGTTGTCATAGTGAAAGTCGAGCTTGGACAGATAGCGCGCGCCGACGTCCCAGTCCGGGCCTAACGCACCGTGGATGCCGACGTTGAACCCGACGGCCGTGCCGCTGCCGGAGAGCTTGGCCCGCGCGAACTCCGTCTGCGCGGCCACGCCTAACTGGCCGAACGTCAGGTCGGGCAGTGCGAACTGTTGGGCGAGGTCGAGCGACTGGCGGAGCTGGACCTGCGAATAGCCGATCACCGGGCCGCCGCCGATTTCCCAGTTGGGCGCGATCCGGTAGGCAAAGTTCGGTTGAAAGTACACCGACGTCAGCGACGCCTTGAGCGCCTCGAAGCGGCCCGGGAACGTGCTGCCCCACTGCGAGGTCAATCCGTACGGCACGTACACGCCGAGTCCCGCCGCCCAACGATTGTCTTTCGAGCCGTAGTTGATGAACACGTGCGGCGGAAAGTCGACCGGGACCTGGTCTGGCGAGAACCGTCGCGACGTGTCGGCGGTGAATCCACCGCTCACGGACACCGCGGCGAGTCCGGCGTAGATGCTCCATCCTTCGAGCGACGCGGCAGCGGCGGGGTTCCAGTAGATGACCGACGGGTCCTTGCACGGCGACGCCGTCACGGCCTGTCCGCGCGCGACGGCGCAGCTCCCGATCTCGTTCAGCTGAAACCCCTGGGCGTGCACGGCAACCGGGGCGCCGCACGCCGCGAGTACGAGGAGCGATCGAAGACGAAGCACCTTCATGAGTCTGCCTCCCTCAATGGAGTCGCGCGTCGACGATCGCGTCGCGCGCGGATAACAGTACGCGTGTTGGACAAGACGGGAAAGGTGTTAGTGGCGCGGCTACGGACGTACGCCGAGTGCGTGGACCGCGTACCAGGTGGACCAGGCGAGCAGTCCGGCGAGCGCCGCATCGCCGCCGTTCCCGGTTGCGCGACCCTCGGCATCCACGAACTCGGCGGCAATCCCGTTGTCGAGCGGGGCCCGCCGCAACCATTGCAGCACCGCGAGCGCCTCCGGGCCTAACAACCGAGCGCACTGCTCGGCCAGCGCGTGCGGCTCTGCGCCTAACCCGCGCACGGTGCGGCGGTAGACGGAATCGAAACGCTCCACGGCATCGTACAACGGCAGCCAATACGGCGACGCATTCGGATCGCCGTCGCTGCCCGAATGTCCGAGCAGGTCGATCGAGGCCGCGAACAACACCTTGCCATCGTGTTCGATCGAGAAGTGGCGGCGCAGCGCGGCGCGAACCGCTTCCGGATCCTCCACCGATCGCGCGCTCTCCTCGTCCAACGTGCGCTTGAGCACGTCGAGCGCCTGCGCGACCACCGCATTGCCGTGCAGCGTGAACGGATGCCCCGCCGGCGTTCCGGACAAGGTGACGTCGGTGGAATAGAGCGGCACGCGCTCGTCGCGACGACCCGAGAGATCGTCCCACGAGGCATACAACGCATCGGCGACGGCTGGCTCATCGACGATCTGGTCGTCGCCGGTTTCGCGGATGTAGCGATCGGTCGCGATGGCGAACGAGGCCACGCCCTCGAGGGAAAATCCCGGCTCGAACATCGTGCCGTCGAGATAGTGCACGCCGCTGCCCGGCGCATAGCCGTGCAGCTCGCACGCGCGCAGCAAGAGCTCGCGCGCCAGCGAGGCATCGGCCAGTTGAATGGCCGGAAGGGTCCAGCCTAACGCATCCCAATCGCGCGTCGTCACGCCACGGCCGTTCCACGGGGCGCGCGAGCGCACGAGATAGAAATGCGCATCGTCCAGCGCCCGGCCGGCGCCGTAGAAGTACGCGAACAACAAGTTGCGGTTGATGAGCCGGTCGATGCCATCGTGCCCAACGGTCTGCTCGAGCTCCTGCAGCGCGTCGCGCGTCATGGTCAAGAGCTCGCTCCAGCCGCGGCGCCGCATCACGGCCACCGTCGCCTCGGCGCCATCGCGCTCGGGACCGGCCGCGATGTAGAACGCGGCGCCGGTCCGCGCGCCCGCCTCGAGACGCACCGGCCGCTTCACCGTGAAGCGCGACGTGCCGTCGTGCAGATCGCATACGCCGTCGGCATCGGAGGCGACGGCGAGCGCCGCGAGCCCCGGTTGGGCGCTCCCTTCCAGGACGACCACGCCGTTCTCGGCCGCCGCGATCCGATGCGCGTCGTCCGTTGGGCGCGGGGTGCGGACACGCAATTGGCGATGACCCAACACGCCCTCGAGGGCGAGGTCCACGGTGATTTCGCGCGTCGTCCGATTCTCGAATGCGAAGGCGTACACCGCGCCCGCGATATCCGCGTCGCGACCATACGGCGCGAACAGCGTACCGCGAATCACGAGGCCATCCATGTTGCACGTGAACGTGGGAAGCCAGCTCATCGCGCGTTCCCACGCCAGGCCCTGCTCACCCAACTCGCGTCGCACGCCGTCGACGTGGACCGTCGGCTTGAGCAGCGGAGGACCTCCGCCCGAGAGAAAATCAGGCGACCCGGCGAACTCCACCGCGGCGCGAGCGCCGCGATGCAATACGCCGAGTGCGTGCAATGCGCCATCGGCGGGATGGATGCACGGCAGCGCGAGCCAGTGATTGCCGGTGAGTTGCCACGGGATGACGGTCTTGGGAATCGGATTCACGAGCGACGCATGACGAGTGGTCGGCGCACCGGTGCGGCGTGCACAGGCGTTGCAATGCGTGCAATATACGAGACGGCGGGTGCGTGCGACGATCGCGCCGAACGTTGACAACCGTGGAGTGTAATGACAGACTTGCCCGCGCTCTCGGACCGCACACCCGTCACACCACCGTCACCCACGGCATCACTCCGTCACCGCTTGTCCTTTCGCTCGCTTGGTCGCGCGTCCGGGTGGATGCGGAGAATGGTCGCTTGCGTCGCGCTGACCGTGATTGGCGCATCGTCGGTGCGCGCGCAGGCCGTGGTGGGGTACGGCGACGACGCGACGACCGTGCCCGGCGGCTTGGTCAGAATCGGCTTGCTGGATACATGGTCGCGCTGGTATCAGGAATACGACGCCGCAACGGGCGCGTCCATCCAAACGCGCTCGCAGCAGCGGATCACGCCGTTCACCATCGACCTCGGCATCACCGACCGGTTGATGCTCTCGGCGTCGGTCGCGACCGTGGGCACCAAGGAGATCGCGACGTACTTCCCCGACACGGCGCGCGACATTCATGCCGACTCCCTGCGGACGTTCAATCGAAGCGGCCTTGGCGACGCGGTGGCGACGCTCAAGTACGTCTGGCTCGGCCACGAATCGGAGCGAGATCGGATCGCGGCGCGCGGACTGCACGTGCGGAGCGCGCTCACGGCCAGCGCCGTGGTCGGCACGGGTGCGCCACCTCGTTCGTTCGAGCAATTTGGCCTGGCCACGGGCGAGGGAGAGTCGGGCATCGAGGCCGGATCGTTCTGGGACGTGCGGTCCGGCCACTCGTTCTGGGCGAGCATTGCCCTGCGCTACGAGCATCATCTGCAGGACACGCGATCGCTGCGCGTGGGCGCCGGCGCACCGGGCGATCCGTTCGACCCCACGGCGACGCCGCTCAACGTGACCCGCCGGTTAGGCGACGCCTACTCGCTCGACGTGACGCCGCGGTTCTCGTTAGGCGAATACTTTTCGGTCGGCGCGCGGTACCAGTACCAGCACGAGAAGGCCGGGACGTTTTCCGGGACGCTGGACGAGGTCGACAGCGCGGGCACCGTGACGCACGTCGACGCCGCGACGCTCGCGCCGGGGTCGGAGTTCACGAACCAATGGGTGGGCGTGGGCGTGGTGTACTCGAGCGTCGCGGCGAGCGAGAGCGGCCGCGGCAACTTTCCATTCGAGCTCACGCTGCAATACCGCCGGTCGGTGTCGCTGTCGGGTGGACGGCCCGAGCGCGGCGAATGGGCGGCGGGGCTGCGATTCTATCAGAAGCTGTGGGGGCGCGGCATGGTGGGTCGCGACGCGCCGGCCAATCAGCGGCCTCGCGACGAACCCTGATTGCGCGAGCGCGCGGCCCGCGCGGGCGGCGCCGCGGCTACCGCCGATGGCGCCGCTGCGTTAGCCAATAGCTCCCGCGCGTGGGCGAGACCCGTTTCACTGTCCTCATTTCCGCCCAACATGCGCGCGATCTCGTGGACGCGCTCATCATCGCGCACGACGCGCGTGTCGGTGGTGGTGATGCCGCCGCGCGCGCCCTTGCTCACGACGACGTGATGGTGTGCGCGCGCGGCGATCTGCGCGAGGTGCGTGATCGCGAGCACCTGATGATGCGCGGCGACGCGTCGCATGGTGTCGCCCACTTGAAGGCCGACCCGGCCGCCGATGCCGGCGTCGACTTCGTCGAACACGAGGGTGGGCACATGATCGACGCGCGCCAGAATGGTCTTGAGCGCGAGCATGATTCGCGACAGCTCACCGCCCGACGCGACGCGCGCCAGCGGACGCGCATCGTGCCCAACATTGAGCGCGACGAGAAACTCGACATCTTCGGCGCCGGTGGCGGCGGCCGTCGCACGAGTCACGAGGCGCGCGCTGAACTTGCCGTCGGGCAGGCCGAGCTCGGGAAGGAGCGCGTCGACTTCGGCGCTCAAGCGGCGTGCGCCATCGCGGCGGCGCACGGTGAGCTCGCCGGCGGCCGCGGTGAATGCGTCGTGTGCGGCAGCGTGCCGCTGCTCGAGCTGGCGGATGTCGAGCGCCGCCGTGTCCACGAGATCGAGCTCGGCGCGCGCACTGCGGCCCGCCTCGAGGACGTCGGCCACGGTGGGTCCGTATTTCTTGGTGAGGCGGAACACGACGTCGCGCCGGCGCTCGACGTCAGCGAGGCGCGCCGGATCGAGGTCGACGCCGCGTGCGTAGTCCTCGAGCGCGCGGCCGAGCTCTTCGAGCGCGTAGAAGCCGTTGTCGAACAGCTCCTGCAGGCGGGCGAGCGACGGGTCGATGCGCTGGATTGCGCCTAACGAGCGCTGCACCTGGCCCAAGTTAGGCAGGACGCCGCCGTCGGACTGCTGGAGCGCCTCGGCCATCCCTTGGGCGAGCGTGCGCAGCTCATCGGCGTGCTCGAGGCGGCGCGCTTCCTCGTCGAGCGACTCTGCTTCACCAGGCTGGAGTTTTGCCTCTTCGATTTCGCGCGCGACGTGTGAGAGATAGTCGGCGCGACGCTCGGCCTCCGCCGCGCGACGCCGCAGCGCCTCGATCTCCGAGGCGAGCGCGTGCATCGTGGCATAGCGATCGCGCACCGCGGCGGCGGCGGTGGCGGCGCCCGCGAACGCATCGAGCAGATCGCGCTGCGAGTCGGCGTCGAGCAACGACTGCGCCTCGTGCTGGCCGTGCAGATTCACGATGGTGCGACCGACCTCGGCCAACACGGCGGCGGTGGTGGCCGCGTCGTTGATCCATGCCCGCGCGCGGCCGGCCAGCGAGATTTCGCGGCGCAGCACGACCAGGCCGTCGTTGGCATCGATGCCGTGCGCGTCGAGCAGGGCTTTCACGGGCGCGCTGGCGCCGGCGTCGAACACGCCTTCGACCGTCGCTTTGTCGGCGCCGGTCCGCACGAGATCGGCACTGGCGCGCTCGCCTAACAGGAGGGCGAGTGCGCCGACGACGATGGACTTCCCCGCTCCCGTCTCGCCCGTGAGCACGTTGAAGCCGGGTTCGAGCGGAAGCGTGAGACTATCGATGATCGCGAAATTGCGAATGCGCAGCTCGGTCAGCACCTGTCATTCTCGTCGCGCTCCCGCAATCCACCCCATGTCAGCTTGCGCCGCATGCGGCTGAAGAACGTTGCGCCACGGAAATTCACCAAGAGCACCGGACGGTCCGCGCGCCGGACCGTGAGGGTGTCACCGGTGCCGAATGTCGTTCCGGTCTGTCCGTCGATTGTAACCAAAAGCTCTTCGGGCCCATCTTCTACTTGCACGACCACTTCCGCCGACGGCGGCAGCACGACCGGTCGCACCGCGAGCGTGTGCGGCGAGATCGGTGTGAGCACTATGGATTCGACGGTCGGCACCACCACCGGTCCGCCGGCCGAAAGGCTGTACGCGGTGGATCCGGTCGGCGTGGAAACGATGAGGCCATCGGCCACGAATGCGCCGATCAACTCGCCGTTCACCGACACGCGCAGGTGCACGACGCGCGCGAATCCACCCTTGTGCAACACGACATCGTTGAGCGCCCGCCGACGGTCATTGTGCGCGCGCGACGTGCGCGCCTCGAGCGCCATGCGATGCTGCACGGTGTAATCACCCTGGGCGAATCGCTCGAGCGCGCTCTCGAGCTCATCGCCGGCGCACGCCGTGAGAAAGCCGAGCCGCCCCAGGTTCACACCGAGAATCGGGATCTGGCGTCCCGAGACAAGGCGGGCGCCGCGCAGCATCGTGCCATCACCGCCTAACGTGAGGAGCGCGTCGATGCGGGTCGGGTCATCGAGGGCTTCGCCGTCGGCGCCGGCTTCGAGCAGCTCGTCCTCGTAGAGGAGGGTCATGCCGAGCTCGGGGCCGCGCCGTTTGAGCGTTGTTAGCACATCGGTGAGCCGCTCGTACCGGCGATTGCCGACCACCCCGAGGCGCGTCACCCGGCGATCGCCTCGGTTTCGTGCAGCGCGCGGATGCGGCGGGCAATGCCGGCGGCATCGAGGCCGGTGAGCGCGAGTTGTCGCGGACGCGGCGCCTGCTCGATGAACCGATCGGGCACGCCGTGCACCGCAACGCGCACGGCAGGTTCGAGGCGTTCGATGACCGTCGACATGAAAGCGCCGAAGCCGTTGACCACAGTGCCTTCCTCGACAACGAGCACGCGCTTGTGGTGCGCGAGGATGGCCGTGAGGGTGACTTCGTCGAACGGTTTGAGATACCGGCAGTTCACCACCGTGCACTCGAGGCCATCGGCCGCGACCTGCTCGGCGGCCGCGAGCGCGGGGAGTACGGACGTGCCGACGGCGAGAATGGCGTAATCGCCGCCCTGGCGGAGCACTTCCCACGTGCCTAACGGAGCGGCCGGGATGCCGGCGGCCGGCGGCACCGCGTCGGGCGCGGCGTCGCGCGGATACCGAATCGAGAACGGGCCCTGCGTGTAGTCGAGCGCGGTCTTGAGGAGCGCGATCATCTCCGTGCCGTTCTTGGGCGCGGTGACCACCATGCCGGGGACGGCGAGCAGGTACGCGATGTCGTAGAGGCCCATGTGCGTGGGGCCATCTTCGCCCACGAGTCCCGCGCGATCCATGCAGAAGATCACGGGCAGTCGCTGGATGGCGACATCGTGGATGAGGTTGTCGTAGGCGCGCTGGAGGAACGTGGAGTAGATGGCGCACACCGGGCGGACGCCGCGCGTGGCCATGCCGGCCGCGAACGTAACGGCGTGTCCTTCGGCGATGCCGACGTCGAAATGCCGGCCGGGAAAACTCTTGGCGAAGATGTTCGTGCCGGTGCCGGCCGGCATGGCCGCGGTGATGGCCACGAAATCCTTGCGCTCCGCGGCTAACTCAGTTAGTCCCTTGCCGAACACCGCCGTGTACGTGGGGTTGGCGGTGGACGCGCGGCGCTGCTTGCCGGTGGCCGGGTCGTGCCCGGGCGGCAGCGCGTGCCATTTCTCCGAGTGTTCGCCGGCCGGGAATCCCTTTCCCTTCTGCGTGATCACGTGCACCAGGCGCGGCGTGCGCATGCCCTTCACCGCCTCGAGCGTGTCGATGAGCACGTCCGTGTCGTGCCCGTCGATCGGGCCGAAGTAACGGAAGCCGAGCTCCTCGAACAGCACGCCGGGCGTGAGGAAGCTCTTCATGCTCTCCTCCCACCGCCGGACCATCGTGCCAATGGCGGAGAGCGGGCCGGGCAGCTCGTCGACCACGAAGCCGATCGCGCCGCGCACGCGATTGTAGATCGGATTGCGCTGAATCGACCCCAGGTAGCGCGAGATCGCGCCGACGTTGGGCGCGATCGACATCTCGTTGTCGTTGAGCACCACGATGATGTCGCGATCGGATGCGCCGGCGTTGTTCAGCCCCTCGTACGAGAGGCCGCTCGTGAGGGCGCCGTCGCCGACCACGGCCGCGACGCGGAAGTCTTCGCCGCGCAGGTCCCGCGCGGTCGCGATGCCTAACGCCGCCGAGATGGCGGTGGCGGCGTGGCCGGCGCCGAACGCGTCGTACGGGCTTTCGTCGCGCTTGAGGAAGCCCGAAATGCCCGCCTCCTGGCGCAGCGTCTCGAACTGCTCCTTGCGACCGGTGAGCATCTTGTGCGGGTAGCCCTGGTGACCGACGTCCCACACGATCTGGTCGCGCGGCGTGTCGAGCACGTAGTGGAGCGCCACCGACAATTCGACGACGCCGAGTCCCGCGCCGATGTGGCCGCCGGTGCGGGAGCAGCTGTCGATCAACGCCGCACGGACGTCCGCGGCCAGCGTGCGCAGCTGGTCCCGCGAGAGGGTCTTGAGGTCCGCCGGGCTATTTATGCGGTCGAGAATGGACATGCGAGAGTCGTCACGGGACTACGAGGTACGCAATACGACGAACCGCGCCAGGCGCTCCAGCGACGGCGTCAACAAATCGTGCTCGCGTAAGGCATCGCACGCCTGGCGCGTGAGTGCATCGGCTCGGTCAACGGCGCCCGGGATGCCGAGCAGCGCCGGATAGGTGCTCTTGCCCAACGCGGCGTCGCGGCCCGCGGTCTTGCCCAACTGCGCCGTGGTCGACGTGACATCGAGCACGTCGTCGGCGATTTGAAACGCGAGACCAACGGCTGCTCCGTACCGATCCAGCGCCTCCGATTGCGCCGGCGTCGCGCGCGCCGCGATCCCGCCGATGCGGACGGACGCCGCGATGAGCGCGCCGGTCTTGGCCCCGTGCACGCGCTCCAAATCCGCGAGAGACAACGTGTGTCCCTCGCCGGCCAAATCGAGGAGCTGTCCCCCCACCATACCGCCCGCACCCGATGCGCGCATCAGTTCTCGAACGATGGCGCCGCGGGCGTCGAGCGGCAACCCGAGCGCGGCCGCGGCGTCGCAGGCGGCACGCGCCGCGAGGGGTACCATCGCGATGCCGGCCGTGGCCGCGACCACGGCGCCGTGCACTTTGTGCGTGGTGGGGCGTCCGCGGCGCACGTCGTCGTCGTCCATGCAGGGCAGATCGTCGTGGACCAGCGAGTACGCGTGCACGATCTCGACGGCGGCCGCCAACGCGCTGGCATCGGCCGCGCCGCCGGACGACCGATAGGCCGCGAGGAGGAGCAGCGCGCGGAGGCGCTTCCCTTCTCCGAGCATGCTGTACGTGATCGCGGCCGCCACGTCGTTAGGCACGCCGTCCAGATCGCGCGCGCAGAGCACGCGCAGCGCGGCGTCGACCGCGTCGCGATCGGCCGCGAACCGGTCGGCGACCGGATCAGCCGTCGAAGTGGCCAAGCTCGAACGTTCCATCGGCGCGCTCGATGAGCACGCGCACCTGCGCCTCCGCGCGCTCGAGCGCCTTGGATGCCGACCGCATTCGCTCGACGCCTTCCTCGAACAGCGCCAGCGCCCGATCGAGCGCGACGTCGTCGCGGCCCAACTCGGCCACGATCGCTTCGATGCGCGAGAGGTCCTCTTCGTAGGACACGGGTCAACCCTCCGGCGGCGTCACCGAGCGGGTCTCGGTGCGCGCGCCCACCTGGCCGTCGCGGAGCCGGAGCCGGAACGCGCGGCCCGGTTCGAACTGCGCCGCGTTCGTGAGCGCGTGGCCCGTCTCGTTCGTGGCCAGCGCGTAGCCTCTGCCTAACGTAGCGAGCGGGCTCAACGCGTCCAGACGGCCGGCCGCGATCTCGAGACGCGAACGCCGGCGCGCGGTGAGGCGCTCGAGGCCGTCGCGCATGTCGCGCGCCGTTTCCTCGAAGTGCCGGCGCGCGCGGATGGCGCGCCGCTCGAGCCCCAGGCGCAGGTCCACGGCTCGCGTGGCCAGGCGCGCCCGGACGTCGGCCAACACGGGCACGGCCGCCTCGGCGGCGGCCGACGGTGTGGCCGCGCGCAGGTCGGCGACGAGATCGCAGAGCGAGACGTCCACCTCGTGTCCCACGGCCGAGATGGTGGGGATGGCGCACGCCGCCATGGCGCGCGCCACGCGCTCGTCGTTGAACACCCACAGATCTTCGCGCGAGCCGCCGCCTCGACCGACGATGACGGTATCGACATCGCGCCACCGGCTCACGCGGCGAATGGCCGACACGAGCTCGCGCGCGGCGCCGTCGCCCTGAACGCTCGCCGGCACGACCACGATCTCGACAATCGGGCAGCGGCGCCGCACCACGGCGATGATGTCGCGCAGCGCCGCGCCGTCGGGGCTGGTGATCACGGCGATGCGCCGCGGGTGCGCGGTCACACGGCGCTTGCGCGCGGGATCGAGGAGACCCTCGGCCGTGAGCCGCTGGATCGACTGGTCGAGCGCTTTGCGCCACAGGCCGTCGCCCGTTGCCTCGATGCGCAACACCGCGAGGTGCATTTCGCCGTGCGCCGGATACACCGACATCCTGCCTAACGCACTGACCTGCATGCCATCGTCGGGTGGCGCGGGCATGCGGCGCGCGTCGGTGGCCCACATCACGCAGCGCACGCGCGCCGCCGCATCGCGCAGCGAGAAGTACCAGTGTCCGTTGCGATGGGCCGCGAAGTTGGTCACCTCGCCGCGCACCCAGAGCGGCGGGAACGCGCCTTCCACGATGTCGCGCGCCGTGCGCGTGAGCGTCGACACGCTGATCGCGCTCTCGGGCGTCGCGCCGGGGTCAGCGTTAGGCTCCGGTTCCGGGCGCCGCGCATGCCGCGCGCGCGGCTGCGCAGGTGCGCCCGCCGGCTCGAACAGGTCGGGGACGTCCGGCGGCGCGGCGCGCCGCGGCCCGGGCTTGGTCACGCCAGCTGCTCCGCGGCCCGTGCCGTGTTCCGCAGCAACAGCGCGATGGTCATGGGTCCAACGCCACCCGGCACGGGGGTGATTTTGGACGCCACTTCGCGCGCACTCTCGAAGTCGACGTCGCCCACCAGACGGTATCCCGATTTCGCCGACGCGTCATCGATGCGGTTGATGCCGACATCGATCACCACCGCACCCGGCCGGATCATGTCGCCCATCACCATCCGTGGACGTCCCGCCGCGACGATGAGGATGTCGGCGCGCCGCGTATGCGCGGCGAGGTCGCGCGTCGCGCTATGACAGACGGTGACCGTCGCATTGGCGCCGGCGGCGTTCTGCACCATGAGCGCCATCATCGGCTTGCCGACGATGTTGCTGCGCCCCACGATCACACATTCCGCCCCGCGCGTCTGGACGCCGCTGCGCACGAGCAGCTCCTGCACGCCGGCCGGCGTGCACGGCACGAAGCCGTCGCGCTCGCCGATCAGGTTCTTGCCCACGTTCACCGGGTGAAACCCGTCCACGTCTTTCTCCGGGCGGACGCGCCTAACGATCGCGACGGTGTCGATCTGCTTGGGCAGCGGCATCTGGACCAGAATGCCGTGCACCGACGGATCGGCGTTGAGCGCGTCGACGCACGAGAGCAACTCGGCCTGCGACGCGGTGGCCGGCAACCGGATCGTGACGCTGCGCATGCCGGCTTCTTCGGTGGCCTTGCCTTTGCTGCGCACGTAGACGGCGCTCGCCGGGTCGTCGCCGACCAGCACTACCGTTAGGCCGGGAACGATACGGCGCTGCGCCAACCGGTGCACCTCGCGCGCCACTTCGGCGCGAATCTCCCGCGCGATCGCAGCGCCGTCGATCAACTCAGCGGGCAAAGTCCACCGCCCGCTGCTCGCGGATCACCACCACCTTGATCTGCCCCGGATATTGGAGCTCGCCCTCGATGCGCCGCGCGATCTCTTCGCTGAGCGACGTCATGCGCACGTCGTCCACATCGTCCGGATTCACGATCACGCGACTCTCGCGGCCCGCCTGGATGGCGAACACCTTGTCGACACCCGTGTAGCTGGCGGCGATGCGCTCCAAGCCCTCGAGACGCTTCACATAGGTCTCGAACGCTTCGCGCCGCGCGCCGGGTCGCGAGCCCGAGATCGCATCCGCCGCTTGCACCAGCACCGACACTTCGCTCTCGTGCGGCACGTCGTCGTGGTGCGCGGCGATGCAGTTCACCACCAACGGATTCTCGCCGTACTTGGTCGCGACCTCTACGCCTAACTGCACGTGCGTTCCCTCGTGCTCGTGCGTCAGCACCTTGCCTACATCGTGCAGGAGCGCGCCCCGCTTGGCCATCGTGACGTCCAAACCCAGTTCGGCGGCCATGATGCCGGCCAAGTGCGCCACTTCCTTGGAATGTTGCAGGATGTTCTGGCCATAGCTCGTGCGGTAGTGCATGCGCCCGACGAGCTTCACCAGCTCGGCGTGCAGGCCGTGCGCGCCAACCTCGTACGCCGCCTGCTCGCCCATCTCCTGGATGGCGGCCTCGACTTCCTTGCGCGACTTGGCCACCAACTCTTCGATGCGGCCCGGATGGATCCGCCCGTCGGCCACCAGTTTCTGCAGTGAGAGACGTGCCACCTCGCGCCGCACCGGATCGAAGCACGAGACGACTACCGTATCCGGCGTGTCGTCGATGATGACGTCGACACCGGTCGCGAGCTCGAACGCGCGAATGTTGCGGCCTTCGCGGCCGATGATGCGGCCCTTCATCTCATCGTTGGGCAGCGACACCGACGACACGCTGATCTCGGACGTGTGCTCGGCCGCGATGCGTTGCACGGCCAGCGCCACGATCTTCTTCGCCTCCCGCTCGGCGTTGCGCCGTGCGCTCTCGCGAATCTCCCTAACCGTATTTGCCGCCTCGGCCTGAGCTTCCTCGGCGAGGCGGCCCATGAGCTCCGCTTTCGCATCTCGCGCCGACATGCCAGCCAATTGTTCGAGGCGTCGGCGCTCCTCGGCGACCATCTTGTCGAGCTCGCCTTCCCGGTCGCCCACAATTTTCTCGCGGCGTCCCAGATCACTGCCGCGTCGGCCGAGCTCTTTGTCGCGTTGATCGAGGATGTCGTACTTGCGATCGAGGCCGGTCTCGCGCTCCTGCGTCCGCCGTTCGGCGCGCGCGAGCTCTTCGCGCCGTTTGGATGCCTCGCCCTCCCACGCTTCGCGGAGCTTGATTGTCTCTTCTTTGCCGGCGACGATCGCTGATTTCCTCAGCGTGTCGGCTTCTCGGCGTGCGTCTTCGGTGATGCGCGCCGCGGTTTCTTCAGCGGTGGCTTTGGCAGCGGATTGTGCGCGTCGCTCGGCGCTTCGTCCCGCCACACGTCCAAGCACAAAAAAAACCGCGACGGCGAGGACGAGCACTACGCCAAACGCGGCATACAGCGCGGTTACGCTCATTGGATCTATGCTCCAACGCGACGCACGCGTCACGCGATCGTGGAAACGCCCCAGGGGGTCGCGCCCAATTGCGTAACGATTGCCGGCCCAGCACCGACGTAGGGTGCGAGGCGGACAGCGCTAACTGCAACCGGGACATGCGACTAGGAGAAAACCCTTGAGGACTCACAAAAACTACGTGCCCCAGGTGTCCTCAAGCAAGGCCTTGAGGTCGAGTGCTATCGCTTCTGGGGTGGAAGCATGCGCCGAACCTCGGACGAGATCGTGCGCATGCGTTCGGCGAGCTCCTCGGGTCCTTGGCGCGACTTGAACAACTCGGACGTGATCTGCATGGCTGCCAAGATCGCGGCCTTTTGCGACTCGACGACGACACCGGCATTCATAAGTGCTCGAATGGTCGCGTCGACGTGCTCGGCAACGGCACGCGTGTGCTCCGGAGTCTCGTCGCTCCGAATCGCGTACTCCTCGCCCAGGATCGTGACTTTCACGGTCGATTTGTGGGCGACGCTCATCGGTCGGCTCCGAGTTCATGTTGCTGCCTGAGGAAGCGCAAACGATCGAGCAACTGCTTTGTGCGCTGCTGGGCGCTGTCCACTCGCCGCCGCAGCTCATCGTTCTCGCGTTCGAGATCGGTGCGGCCGGTCGATTTGGCGCCGCCCGATCCGTTCGTCATGGTCCGCAAACGTGATTCCGCTTCCTGTGCGCGACGTCGCCAAGTAGCCATCTCTTCGGCAAGCGCGTGAATGAGCTGTTCGAGCTCGAGGAACGCAGCGACATCAGGACGTTCGTTGTCGGACACCGAGTTCTCCGTCGAGGGTGCGCAGGAGCTTTTCGCGACGACCTGCTACCTCTTTGTCACGTAGAGTGCGCTCTGGATGGCGGAACGTCAATCGCCATGCCAGGCTGCGATATCCGTTGGGCACGGCGTCGCCGCGATACTCATCGAATAAAACAAGGCGTTCGAGCAGTTCGCCGCTCGCGGTGCGAATGACTTGCTCGACGCGCGAAGCCGGCATGTCATTCGGCACGACCAGGGCCAGGTCGAATTCAGCCGCCGGGGTTTCAGGCAGCGCGCGGTATTGCGCGTGGCGCGTCGCCTGCCGGACGGGCGGCGATTCGTATCGTGCCGCTCCGGACTTCGCCACGAAGGCAGACGGGACAACAAGCAACATGAACTCGACGCCATACGCTGGCGCAGCCCATACGGGCGCGTCGAGTACGACGCGACGCACATTGCCGCAACCCGCGCCGTTTACGACCACCGACCAGAGGAGCTCGGACCCGCCGACTGGCTCGATGGAAGTCGCCGCACCTGGGAACGCGACCGCCACGATTTCGTCGGCGAGACCTTTCGCGTCCCATTCATCGAAGTCCGGCGGACGCGTTTCGGTCCAGTGCGGCGGACGGCGATGTCCCATGATGATGAATGCGACGTGCAATTCCTCGAGCGGCAAAACGTTGCTCGACGGGAGGAACACCGATCCGATCTCGAACAGGCGCACGTCGCGCTGCATGCGCGCCAGGTTGTATTCGGCGCGCCGAGCGAGCGTGTCGAGCAGGTCGCGCCGGAGGTACGCTTCGTTCTCGGCGATGGGATTGGCCACGCGCACGAAGCCGGTCTCGGCACCTTGGACGAACGGAATGGGACGGGCCTCGAGCAGTCCGCGCGCGACGAGCGCATCGCGCACGCGGCGCGACATCGTTTCGAGTTCGGACTCCGGGACCGTGCCGGGCCGGAACGGGCGCAGCTCGTTGGAGAACGAGTCATAGCCGCGGCGTCGCGCGATGTCTTCCACGAGGTCCACTTCGCGGACCACGTCCGGGCGCCACGACGGCACGGTCGTCTGCAGCGCGCCGTCGCGCGCTTCGATCGCGAAGCCTAACGGAGTGAGCAGCGCGACGATCTCGTGCTGCGGCACCGCATCGCCCAACAGTTTGGCCACGCGCGCCGGGCGCAACGCCACGGTGCGCGCGGCGCGCGGCGCCGGATAGAGATCGCCGGGCGCACCATCCACGCGGCCGCCGGCCACGGCGGCCACGAGCTCGACCACCCGCGCGAGCGCGCGCGGCGGCAGCTCGATGTCGACGTGCCGCTCGAACCGGTAGCTCGCATCCGTTGACAAGCCTAACGCGCGCCGCGCGCGGCGTACGCGCACCGGGTCGAAGTGGGCGACCTCGATGAAGATCGCCGTCGTCTGCCCGGTGACTTCGCTGTCGGCGCCGCCCATCACGCCGGCCACCGCCTGTGCGCGATCGTGGTCGGCGATCACGGTGGGGTGCGCGTCGAGCGTGCGCGCGACGCCGTCGAGCGTCGTCATGCGCTCGCCGGCACGCGCCCGGCGGATCACGATCTCGCCGCCGCCTAACTTGGCGACGTCGAACGCGTGCACGGGTTGGCCGAGCTCGTGCAGCACGTAGTTGGTGGCGTCGACGACGTTGTTGATCGAGCGGCCGCCCACGGACACGATGCGCTCGGCGAGCCATGCCGGGCTGGGGCCCACCGCGATGTCGCGCATCACGACGCCCATGTACCGCGGGGCTCCCTCGGCGTCCTCGAGGCGGACGTGCACGCCG